>SHBR01000013.1 GCA_004212795.1 Candidatus Thioglobus sp. | reverse complement strand
GCAATCCAAGCACTCGCAACCCGATTTTTTGCGCCCGAATTGAGAACAAAATGGGCATCAAAGCATCAGCAACCTGTGAAATGAATCTCGACGGCGCAACGGGATGGTTAGTCGGAGAACCCCACAAAGGGATGCGGGCCATGTTTACCATGATGAATGATGCGAGACTTGGCGTAGGTATTCAGGGTTTAGGTATTGGTGAGAGCGCTTATCAGGCGGCCGCCACCTACGCCCGCGATCGTCAACAAGGTCGGGCGCTCACTGGCGCAAAGACGCCTGACGCACCGGCAGATTCGCTACTCGTTCATCCTGATATCCGGCGCACGTTACTGACCATGCGCGCATTCACCGAGGGGGCTCGCGCGCTTGCGGTTTGGATTGGTCGAAACATTGATATTCGCGATCATAGCAACGACGCCGAAGCTAAAAAACAGGCGGACGATATCGTTCAGCTATTAACCCCTATTGTGAAGTCGTACCTATCTGAGGCGGGACATGACAATGCTCAAATGGCCATTCAGATTTACGGGGGACACGGCTATATCCGCGAAAATGGCGTTGAGCAGTATGCCCGAGATGCCCGGATTGCAATGATCTATGAAGGCGCTAATGGTATTCAGGCGTTGGATCTCGTCGGTCGAAAAATGCCTGCCCACATGGGTCGATATCTTCGACGATTCTTTCATCCGATACAAGACTGGATCGGCGCGCATGCCGCGGACCCCGATCTACAACCCTTTGTCCTACCACTGGCAAAAGCGTTCGGCAGACTTCAAATGGCAACGGGACAAATTGCAAAAGCGGGCCTCAAAGATCCTAATGAAGCCGCCGCTGCTTCCAGTGAATATCTCAAGCTATTTGCCCTTGTTGCGTTGGCATTTCTGTGGGCTCGCATGGCCCAAACGGCAATGCGCCAAAAAGACTCAAGCGAACCTGAATTTTACGAAGCAAAAATCAAAACTGCGCAATTTTTTATGGAGCGAGTGCTGCCACAGACAGGCGCGCTGTTCTCGTCGATCATGGCTGGCGGCTCAACCCTGATGAATTTTTCGGACGATGCGTTTTAGCAAACCTCCGCAGATTGTTCCTGCGAAATAGCATCATGTATCCATTTTTACGCGCGGGTCGAGTATTAAGTAGGGCGATCAAAACACATCGCTCTCCCGGTATACGCGCGTCCGAAATCACCATGCGTATTTGGCCTAATGACCTTGATACCAACGCGCACTTGAACAACGGACGCTATCTGACCCTAATGGATCTCGGGCGATTTGACTTGATGACTCAGTGCGGACTGGTCCGTATCGTTACGAAAAATAGATGGTTTCCCGTGGCGGGCGGCGTCATGGTCCGCTTCGAACGACCGCTTCATCTGTTTGAGAAGATTATGCTCAGAAGTCAAATCATTGGGTGGGATGAAAAATGGCTGTTCTTTAGTCACGACCTTTTCTCGGGCGCCCACCGGGCCGCGCGGGCAACAACAAGGGGATTATTTAGGTCCCGCGGCCAGTCCATCAGCTCCCAACAGTTGCTCGACGCTATGAATTACGACGGTGCTTCAATGGTACTTCCGGAATACGTCCAGCAGTGGATGGAAATCGATCGATTAATGACCCAAAATCAATCCGAGCCAGTCGATAATCGGTAAACCGTGAGCCTATTCATACGGCTCAATATCGCTCGCTTTAATTTGATATCCCGCCTCTACATCAGCAGACCCGTCCACAAGATAAATGGACTGTGTCGATAACTCTGTTCTTATTTTTCCCGTCACCCAAACCGGTGCAAACATGCCCTCGGTAATAAAGCCTTCCTCGACCTCAACATGGATCATCTGGTTAGCAGGTGGAGGTGGCGTATGAATACAGGCTCCCACATAGGGCACTAGCAAGAACTCGATAACAAGATCCCCAGAAAACTCTGTCGGCAAGACATAACCCGCAATTTTGACGTTTTTGTTATTTAATGCTCCAACGAGTTTTGAATTATTCGCATTTGCAGCCGCGACAAAATTATCCAACTCCTCCAGGACTTGATCTGCGTCTAATCCGCCTTCCGCTAAATGTGCAACAGCGGCATCTCGAAGCGATTCGAGATCCTCATCTCCATAACCCGCGGCTTCCGTTTCTCGAGCTAACCACAGATCATAAAGGCTTTGTTGCTGGTCATCAGACAGGCGAAGATATGGATTTTGCAACTCATCGAGAGGCGGTACCAGTTGTTCCCAATCTATGGTTTCCAGCGCAAGTGCGGGTCTTGCGACAAAAAACAGGCACAACAAAATACTAGCCCAACCAATCGCTCTAACTGTCATAAATCCGAGCCCTCGTGTCCTGAACTTGCTCGATACGCCAGCCTGCAAAACCCAAAATGAAGAGGAGATTGAGATCTTGATTTTAAGATTTGGACCACGCCCCGAACTTCAAATTAGGCCTGATGCCAGTGGTCGGCAGGTCTACCAATGAGTACCGCTACCATGATACGTAAAGAGGTGGAATTTGGTTTTGTAATATTATAACATTTCATTTGCAACCCATCTGAGCTCTTCTTAATCTCGGTCTATTCGGCAGAAACAATGATCAAAAGAAACCTTATTTTAATCCTAATCCTCGTGACCTGCAGTTTGGAAGCATCAGCGGCAGCACAGTCCGCTCACGTTCATGGCCAAGGTCAGGTCAGCATGGCAATTGATCAAAACCTAATTTCGATGACTTTAGAGTCGCCCGGTGCAGATATCGTCGGTTTCGAGCATGAGGCTCGAACAGCTGAAGAAAAAACGGCTGTCACAGAAGCGCTAAAGCAGCTTTCCAATCCTATGTTCGTCATCCAACTTCCAGAAAGCGCGAGATGTAAGGTTATCCAAGCCAGCTCGGAAGTTACAAGCAAAAATGGAGATGACAGTCACGCCGACCATGAAGATCATAACGAGCATGAGAGCGAAGCGCATGGCTCATTTATTGCAGAATACCAGTTAGAGTGCGCGAATGTTGCCGTCATTGATTTCATCACATTCGTTTATTTTGGTCACTTTCGTAGTGCCCAGTCACTCATGGTTGTTTTGATTGACAAGAACGGTCAGCATCGACATAAGATCAATCGCGATATCCCTATCCTGTATCTCAAAAAATGAAATAAACTGGCGATATGTCAGAGATCAAGCTCGCTCAACACAATCAAAGCAGCTTTTTGCTGGCACTTGAGAAGATTCAATTCTGTTGGTCGAAAAACGCGAGCTTTATCCTGTCTCTCGACTCACTCCGGCTGGGTGTTGGCGAGAAGGTGTTCCTAGAGGGTCCGTCCGGCAGCGGAAAGTCGACCCTCCTGAGCCTGATATGCGGAATTATTCGTCCAGATCGGGGGAGTATTTGTATCGATGACATCGATATTGTCAAACTTGGCGCAGGTCAGGTTGATCGATTAAGGGCTGACAAGCTTGGCGTTATTTTTCAGCAGTTCAATCTACTGCCTTATGGAAGTGTCATTCAAAATGTTTTACTGCCTCTGCAATTTTCTGAACGGCGGCGAAAACAAGCCAGCGTCTCCGGAACACCAAGAGAAGAAGCTCGACGACTCTTGCAGCGCCTCGGCATTTCGACCGATCTGCATGAACAGAAAGTCGCTCAGCTCAGTATCGGTCAACAACAGCGGGTAGCGGTGGGTCGGGCAATTATTGGCGATCCACAACTCGTTATTGCCGACGAGCCGACCTCTGCGCTTGATCATGATAGTCGCGATCAATTCTTAACATTACTCTTCGAGGAGACCGCCCGCGTCAATGCCGGACTGATTCTGGTCAGCCACGATCGATCGCTTGCGTCAGACTTTGATCGCCAATTGGATATTCGTGAAATTGTTCGCACCGCTGTAATAGGTGCCCAATGACGACATTGATACTCGCATGGCGGTCTCTGGCAAGCCGGCGCACGACTGCGCTTCTCTCGATAATTGCTATTGCCGTCAGCATCAGTTTATTCGTCGGTGTTGAACGCATTCGGATTGGCGCCAAGTCAAGTTTTACAAGTACGATATCCGGCACAGATCTAATTGTTGGAGCTCGCGCTGGCAATGTTCAATTATTGCTGTACTCGGTTTTCCGCATCGGCAATCCGACCAGTAATATCTCTATGAACAGCCTTGAAGCTGTTAAAGCTCATGCTGATGTTGCCTGGGTCGTGCCCATTTCACTCGGCGATAGTCATCGTGGATACCGGGTAATGGGAACCACAAATGATTACTTTAAATACTACCGTTACCGGAACAAACAACCCCTGAAATTTAAACAGGGACGGGCGTTTGATGATCTGTTTGACGTCGTCGTGGGAGCAGAAATTGTGGACAAACTGGGTTACGCGGTCGGAACCCAAATCGTCGTTTCCCACGGCATTGGCGCCATTGACGGCGCAGCGCATGACAATATGCCTTTTAGAGTCTCGGGCATACTGCGGCGAACAGGTACCCCCGTTGACCGCACGGTGCACATCAGTCTTGAAGCGTTAGAAGCGATTCACATTGGATGGGACAGTAATAATCCGATCCCGATTACTGAAGTGAGTGCAGATCTTGCAAGAACCCTAGATCTAAAACCGGATTCAGTCACCGCTGCGCTAGTAGGCACCAAGAGTCGTTTTGGGATTTTCAAAACCCAGCGTTTTATAAACCAATTCAAGCCAGAACCGCTTACCGCAGTCCTGCCCGGCGTTGCACTACAAGAACTCTGGACAATTATTGGCGTTGTCGAAACCGCGCTCAGTGCCGTTTCAGCAATGGTCGTCCTTACCGCACTCCTTGGTATGGTAACGATGACGCTAAGTACGCTCAACGAGCGCCGCCAAGAGCTTGCCATACTCCGATCGGTCGGAGCGCACAAAACCACTATATTCCTGCTGCTAATTTCTGAAGCCGCCCTCCTTTCAGCAAGTGGTATTCTGCTTGGCGTTGGGCTTCTCTACGGACTGCTGTTTTTTATTCACCCGTGGATTGAACAGAGCTATGGGTTGTATTTAATGATCTCAAGACCGTCACTTTATGAGCTAAAGTCGTTGTGTGCAATTTTTCTAACTGCCTGCGCCGTCGGCGTCATTCCAGCATTTCGCGCATATCGTCACTCCTTAGCAGATGGCATGTCAGTCCAACGCTGAGCGGGTCGCGTGAATTCGCATTATCTGATTTAATTGAAAAGAGAGAGTAATGCTCTTTCGAGGGTAGCTGGCTTGAATCACGTTAAAACTACTTTTTGTCGACTCCTGACGACAATCGTGCTCGGTTTTTCGATTGAGACCGCTTGGGCATGCATGGTCTGCATCCCCTTTCCCAAAGAAACTTTTACAGATCAGATTCTTACAGCGCAAATCGTCGTTCTCGCTCGTGAACATCCGGAAAAAGCCTTCTCCTATCAAGTAGAAACTATCCTGAAAGGTGATATTAATCATCCTGAAATCGATCTTTTCCTGGCCAGTCGTACTCGAAGACGACTTGCAGAAAATCCTGAAGAGAGTGTTGTTCTGGCGTATGACGCAAGAACCCAAAACTGGCAGCGCGCAGGTTACGCGACGCCGGCTTATGAATCCCTTGTCCGCGAAATCCTGATACGCGAGTCCTCCTGGAATCCTTCATTCGGAAAAGAGCGCCGGCCACGGTTTTTCTTGCCATACCTTGCCAATGAAGACCCCACGATTCGTGAGCTTGCCTCGCTGGAAGTTGGGCAGGCCTCGTATAGTCTCATTCGGGAAGCGGATCGTTTTATTCCTCGTCAACAAGTTCACGATTTTCTTGCAGAGCCTAAATATATGGAATGGTGGGCCCTCTATATTCTTCTGCTTGGTGTTGACGCGACGCCCGCTGAGGCGGAAATCATTCGAGACGCAATCAAAAATCATGCGAGATTCAATCAATCCCTAAACTTATCGGCTTGGGCAACTGCCCTAATCGAGATCGATGGAGAGTCTGGGATCAACTGGCTTGAGGAAAATTATCTTCTCAATGCCAATCGACCGAACGATCACGTTCTTGACGTTGTGAAAGCGCTATCGGTACAAGGTGCAAAAGTCGATTCAACTTTACGTTCACGAATCGCGAAAAGCTACAGCGGCCTAGTTGAATCTCATCCTGCTTTGGCCGGCTGGGTGGCGCGTGACCTAACAGCATGGAGTGACTGGCGTTTTGCCGATGTCCTGCGTAAATTACGCGAGCAAAGTGTGGCGATTGATGCCTCCACTGCCTACGCAATTGACTACTACCTCAAACGTGCACAACTGACGCAAGATTAGTGAGTCATCATGCCCCGGCAGTTACATGATGAATCAATTTTGACATCTGCATATGATATCGCTCGATCCAAATGGTCTTGATAGCGGACAATCTCATCTTTCGCGTTTCGAAACCTAAGGCATTCCATCAGTCCGTGCAGGGCCCAAACGTTATTGGGGTGTTGAGCGCAACGGGGGACTCTTTCGGACAGGCCTAAATCATCCCGATAGACCTGCTCGGCCTCGTCATAGTGACCCTGCTCAATCAGGAGTGCGCCAAGCGCATGGCGTGGCGGGTGCATCCACGGCCATGGCTCTGAATAATGGAGCGCGTCACATCGCTGAACCGCATCCCTCAAATGCTCAAAAGCAACTTCATAGTTTTGTTTGTGATACTCAAGCTCTCCCAGCAGCATCTTTTCACCAACCCCAAGAGTCTGAAGCGCCGGGTTATTAAAAAACCGACGGTTTCGATCAATTAAATGCAATGACTCATAAAACCGCGTTTTTTCTTGATCAGCTTCGATAAACTGCTTGGTGGCGGCATAGGCTACCGTCTTTGCGTAGTGATGCATGCTAGTGGAGACACAATATAGCTCAGCGATATCCGGCATAGCGGCATCGATAATCTCCTGCCACTTGCCGAAGCGAATCAGCACATGCATCTTCATCGAGAAGTAGCCCTCCATCGTGTGCATGATGAATGGCTTGTTTTTGAGCTTAATAATGTCAGGCGTGAGATTCTTGCAGATCTCTTCCGCGGCCAACAGAGCGGCTTCAAACTGAGCCAGATGCATGCAGGCATACATCATCAGATGTAAGTTATGACAGCGTGATGTCGTGTAATAGTTATACGGACCGGCATATTCAAGATATTTCTTGTCCGCTGCGATCGCTTTTTCGCTTGCCGCTTTGGCCCTCTTGTACTCACCGCATAAAACATAGATATGGCCCGGCATATGATGAATATGGCCCGCATCACGGGCGAGCTGACCCAATCGATCAGCAGAATCCATCGCTTGTTCAGGTTCAGGTGACATTTCGAGCAGATGGATGTGCAGATGCAAAATCGCCGGATGCTGAGCCGCACCCGACTGGTCAGCTAATCTGATGGCTTCCTGACAGATTGCGATCGCCTCGAGCGTATCAGCCCCCTCAGTGGGACGCCCACTCTCGACATCCCAAAGGTTCCATGGCGATCGCGTCATCATCGCTTCAACAAAAAGCGCCATCACATCAAGCTGATCAGGGAACCGAATATTCACCCGTCGCATGGCATTCGCGTAAGCCGTATCCCAGCTTTCAAATTCACGTGGACTGACAATATGTGGCTTTTGAATCCGCTTATCCAGCGCTTCAATCAGCGCGACTTCAAGACCCGATATGTTCGCCGAAAGCGCTAGCGCTCTGTCAATATGGGTGCGGCAAAATAAAGTGCACTCAACTGCCTCGGCCTCACTGAAATCAACCCAGGGCATGTTGTAAAACGGTCCAGCAGCATAGGCGATACCCCAATGCAGCATTGCGCAGTCAGGATCAACCGCTGCGGCGGCCTTAAAACAAGCAAGAGCCTCCTCCTGGTTGAATCCGAAACACCAGTTTAGACCGAGATCAAAAAGACGCTGCGCTTCGGTTGACGAAGTGCTCACCGGGAACACATGATCACCCAGATCAAAATCTAACATCGCGCCATTAGTCATTTCTTGTCACGCGATATTGGATAAACCAGACTGAGGAAAACATTTGGGAGGTCTGCCTGCATTAAACGCTGTCAAGTGCATCACACGTCGACTTTCAGACGCAAGACGCCCTGTTGCGGAGTGCCAAACAGACCGGTTATTCCAAATCACAAGATCACCTTCTTTCCAGTCATGAACATATACCTGATCAGATGAGACTGCAGGCAACATCAACGATTCAATAAGCATTCGGGACTCGGTAATTCCAAGCCTATCGCGTCGACCCTGCTGTTCTATCTCAAGAAACGCAAGGCATCGGGGTTGAGGCATTAATGCCTGACACCCCGTATCGGGACAAGTCCAAACCAGAGGATAGCGTTGCGTATCTGAATCACTAAACGGCACCCCGGGCGACTCACGACCGATTTCGTACAGAGCCTCGGATTTAGAATCAACAACGCGTAAGCCATTCTCCGAGTTTTTAAGCTGGTAAGTGGTCTCAAAAGGTTTCGGCAAATAATGCACAAGGGAATTCAGACATTGCTCACGCTACTGATCGTTCATCAATTTGTAAGCGATCCTGCCACTTGCAAAAGCAGTCGCGCCTGGCGGACACCAAAGCGGATTGTTATCTCCAAGATAGTCCAACCAGTGGCCCTCACCTTCAGGCGCTTCGATACATCGCATTTGAGTGTAGCAGCCGGGAGCATGCCCATAGAACGCGCCATCGATATGCCATTGCATAACTCCGCCACCCAGCACCTGCGAACCTGATGCTGCGCCATACGCCGCACGATCGCCGCCGAGCATAACCGTGAGACCATAATGATCAATCTGACCTTTGCCCAAAACCAAAACACCAGGCTCCGAGGGTATCTGGTAAGTACCCGCCTGATTACCCTGCTCAACTTTGAATCGTTCCCAAGGATTGGCGCTCTGGTCACGCCATACTGAAGTCCCCTCTGGATAAACCGTACGATAAAAAGTGACTTCCTGCTGGGGTGTCAGGTGCCCCTGATCAGGCACAACAACAACCTGATCACGATGTAACGCGTCGCGGATAGCTTCAATCGACGCTGAATCGATCGAAGCGCAATCCAAGCCGGACGCCACAGCGCCAAAGGGCGCGTCTTTGAGAGGCTGCAGGTGCACAGGTCTCAAACGCTAGAATGATCTGATGACAGTCAAACGTGCGCCAGCCAGTTTTACTGTCGATCAAATTCTCTAATTGGCCGTTAATTTAGCAAGCACAGCGTTGCAACTTTCACCAAGACTCGACTGATTTGATGCCAGACATTGGACCACTTGACCTTGGCCCGCTTCCACAACGAAGTCATTGTCGCCAATCGCTGTCGCACAGTGATCAACAATCTCCTGCCCGCACGCAGTGCCAACTGCCGCAATCACACTGGCCAATACGTCAATAGCAACAGCCGCTTCGTAAACGGCGATTCCACAACCCAGCGAAATCTTGTCCTCATGGGCGCCAAGACACATCATCAGACGACCCTCTCCTGGCGTCACGGTTGCACAGAAATGAGTAAGCTCATACTCGCACGCAACAATCGCGCGCTCCACAGGACCGGCTGCCATAGCAGGCTTTATAAAAATACTAACGGTTAGGAAAGTAAGTGCCAAAAAAACCTTGTAGTACTGCTTCATCATTTGTTCCCTCATTTTATTGATTAACGATTATTTCTGGCATGCTCGATACACGCTCGCTACACGCTTCCATCTTAAAACCCGATTGAATTTCGGGACGACCTCATCAAGATCAGTTGCCTTGCGGATGTTTTGCTATCCAATCTGCGTAAACGACCTGAACACTTTTACGCAAACGCACCGCGTCTGCAATTCGTTTTACGTTCGGAAACTCATCCACAGCAGGGTGACCTCTCGATGGACGAAGCCAGGTAGTCAACATGAACAAATATATGTCGACCGCGCTAAAACGTTCGCCTAAGACCCAAGTCCCCGCCCCGATCTGGTCGTCAATAACTTTCCATGTCTCCCTAAGGCGACGGATACCTCGACGCTGGGCGCTCGGTTCCCCATCTGGCGTATCGGCAAACCGGTCGGGATAATAATTCAACTGGAATGCGTTTTGAACCGAATTTGAAAAGTAAACCAGGGTCTGCAAATATAACCCTCTCTCAGGGGCGTCCAGCGACGGTGCGAGCTCCGTCTCAGGATAACGATCGCACAAAAATATTGTGATCGCGGCACATTCGTACATTGCCTGATCATCCCAAACCAAAACTGGAACCCATCCGTTTGGATTGTAGGCAAGATGTTCAGGTGTGCGCGGCTTATCCATATCAATGGCCGTGTCCAGTAACTCATAACTTGCGCCAATCTCTTCCAGTAACACCCGAACCCCCATCGCCGCGCTAGCCGGTGCATAAAACAGTTGATAAGACATTTAAATTATTCCTTCAAAAACAGGTCTTCAAAACTCGTATTGTTGCATTCAGTAGGTCCAGCGTTCGGTATGGGGCCTTAACTCTACTTCATTGCTCCAGGCCGATTTAGGCTGCTTAAACGTAAGCCAATAAGATTCAGCAATCCCGTCAGGATCTGCCAGTTTTTCTGGATCATATTCTGCGCCATAAAGCTTTTCCATCACCGGCACATCAAGATTACAGTCCAATCTAAAATGCGCGATATGAATACCATGACGAGCGTACGCTTTTGCGAGACTCTGGGAAAGAGCACGCAACCCAAACTTCCCGATCGCGTACAGCGGAAAATCAGCCGAGCCCCGAAAGGCTGCGGTCGCACTCGAGAAAAAAATACTCCCTGCGTTTTGTTCGATCATTTGAGGAAGGACCGACTTGGCAGCGGCAAACGCCCCAATAACCTCTTCCCGATATATCTGCTCAAGCGCTTCGTAAGTCATATCCAGAGGCTCACAAGACACAAAACCGCCCCGCACGTTGTAAATCAGGATCGTTATTTCGCCCAAAGTCGATCTAATATCCGCAATCGCTGATTCGACGCTGTCCGGCTGAGCCACATCTGCCGAGAAAAAACGGGCCTGACCTGATCCTTTCGCTGCTGCCTCAATCGCTGCATTACAGCCATCCCTCGTCCGTGAGACCAGGCCGAGATCGAAACCGTTGCTGGCAAACTTGAGAGCTAAGGCCCGACCTAGCCCCTCCCCCGCACCGATAATTGCACACACAGGCTTTGTCATGACGTAATGTTGATTAACCTAAAAAGCAGATTAAAAGCGACCGTACCGGTTTGGCGCTTGTTAAGCATTGGTAAAAGGCAGGGACGTCACAGCCGCTTCGCGCATTGATCCATCAGGCAAAGCAACCTTTGCTTGCATGCCCGAGCTCCAGAAATTTTTATCAATCAATGATAGTCCTACGTTATGTTTTAGCGAAGGTGACCATATCGCGCTAGTCACTTGACCGATCTGCATGCCATGGGAAACCACTGGCCAAGGCTTGCCACAGGGTGGACAGGAGTCACCCTCAATCAGCAGTCCACGCATACGCTGCGAGGGGCCAAGCGCGGCGATATCTGCAAGCGCAGATTGACCAATAAACTCAATTTCATTTCCAAAATGGCAGAACCGATCAAGATTAATCTCCAACGGATTATTCTCACGCGTCATCTCATTGCCATAGGACAGCAAACCCCCCTCGATTCTTTCAATCAGGTTGGGGCAACCCGGCGATACTTCCAGATCATGGCCAGCGTCCCACAACGTCTCCCAAAGCTCATCGCCCCGTGTCCCATCATCTAGGTAAATCTCAAATCCGCCCTGCTTGCTATAACCGGATCGAGCAACGACCAATGTGCGATCACAGAACGGGCGCTCCTGAAATTCAAAATAACGAGCCTCACGAATTTCATCTCCAAATACACGAGCGACCAACGTCTCTGCTTTGGGGCCCTGAACAGCCAGTGGCCACACGTCAGGCTCGGACACCTCGACATTGAGGCTCATGCCAAGCGCAAGACCTTTCGCCCAAAGCAAAATATCCGAATCTGCAATTGAAAACCAGAACCAGTCCTCAGCTCGTTTAATCACAACCGGATCATTCAGCAATCCCGCTTTCTCATCGATCAATGGTGCATAAAAGCACTGCCCGACGCGCATTTCACGAAGATCCCGCGGCGTCATCCACTGCGCAAGACGAGCGGCATCAGGCCCACGAAGCTCAACCTGGCGCTGGCAACCGACATCCCACAACTGCACGTGCGCCTTAAGATGCCAGTAATCTTCTTGAACCGTTCTCTGAAACGATTTTGGAAGAAGCGTGTGGTTAACAATCGAGTAACCACTCACACCGAGTTTTTCAACACTGTCGGTATAAGGTGTTCGCCGATTTCGGCGAGAAGTCACTAGGCCTGAAGACATTATCGGCTACCGGTCGGAACTGGACCACCAGGTGGAGTAAGTATGTGGCGACATAATAATTGGCACGTGGCAGCATGTCTCGACTTCAGAAAGATCAAGTCTGATGACAGTCTCATGGATGGGAGATTTCAGTCCGTCCAAGGCGTGTTCGGCGAAATATTCCCTACTATGAAAAACAAACTCGTAGCGAGTCTCAGAATCATCGTCACAAGGATCAACTTCAATCGTCAATCGACCAGACCTATCGGTCTGAACCTCTACAATTTTGCTTTTCTCGCCCGTAGCGGCGAGACGGTACGCGCTCACACGAAGACCGATGGCATCTGATCCGCGCACACCATCAAGCACATGGGACGAAATACTCTTCATGGACAATTCCCGTAAAGAAGCGATGGGAAAAATTGAGACTTCACCGTTTATTCAATCGATGCTTTATCACGTCGACTCGTTACAGCGGCAACAATCGGGCTAATCACCCCTCGAGTTCGCACGTTAATACACGCCGTTTTACCGCTGGCAATCGCGCGCCGCACTGCGGGTGCGACTTCCTCAGGCTTTTCGACCAGCTCACCATATCCACCGAGTCCCTCAAACAGCGTGTGAAACGGAATATCCCTGAAATCAGTGGCCACGTGTTGGCCATTTTCGAAAAGATGTTCTTGCTGCTGAGAGATGGTTGTCAAGCCCCCGTTATTATCGATCACAACTGTGATGGGCAGGTTCTCCTGAAACGCTGTCTCGATGCTGAGGCCACCCGAGAGAAATGCCCCGTCACCGCTAATCACAACTGCATTGGAGGCGGGGAATCGTAATTTCGATGCCAATGCAAAAGATACGCCAACGCCCAACATACTAAAGGAGCCGGGATGAAGAATGCCCCCCAGGTTTTTGCCTTGCCAACCTGCTATGTTCACCGCAATCTCGGACCAAAAATGGGTGTTTCCGCCATCAATAACAAGCCAATCGTCATCGCCCATCACGCTTTGCACATCAAGCGCAAGTTGTAGCGGGTGAGCGCCATGGCCCGGTGTGGCATCTGCGTCTATATCGAGAAGCATTTTCTGCACCCATTTTTCACGGTTTTCTCTTTGACTCGATAACCAATCCTTGGGCGCCTGCCATTGGCCAGAATGATTTAACGCTAAAAGCGCCTCCAAAAACGCGCCGGGATCACTCAACAACACGTCGTCTGCAGCTCGATTATTCTCAATCTCTTCTGGCGATCCATTGATGCAAATCAATCTGCATGTGGCCGGAAACAATGGTGGATTCCCAAAGTTCATCTGGTTATCCAGTCGACCACCTAGCAAAACAACGACGTCTGCAGATTCCAGCGCTTCTTTTGATGGGCCGTATTGATGAATATCGGCAAGGCCCATGTAAGCTGGACTTCCCTCCGGCAGTAATTTCTGGTGATACGGAACATTAAATATAGGGATGCTGAGATCGCGACCTACAGTCTCCAATAACTCTTCTGCACCCGCCCACCATACGCCGTGACCACCAATCAGCATGGGCCGTTCACTGCGACTGAGAACCGTCATTATTCGCGTCAAGTCCCCGGGGCACGGCCATGCTCTTGGGGGTGGGGTCGCCGCATGATGAAATGGACGCTCCTCCAATTGAGCGGTGCGTTCGTAAGACGAAAACATGATGTCGACCGGTACACTAAGATGCACAGGACCCGGATATCCACTGAGGGCTGTCTTATAGGCGCGATCGACAAACTCACGAATACGTAACCCGTCAGTCACGCTCACACTGTATTTGGTCAACGGTGCCGCAATGGCAACGTCATCGATCTCTTTAAAACCACCGCTTCCCTGACGCTTCAGCGTGCTTGAACCGGTAATAAAAATAACAGGACTTCGCTCGCCCCATGCTTCCATCATTGCCGGAATTGCATTCGCAAATCCCTCAGGCCCGACGAGACATACAGCCGGCTTTCGGCTGATCCGTGTATAGCCATCCGCAAGGTGTCCTGCGATCTGTTCATGAGGGCAATTGATGACGTTTATCCCCAGATCTGAAAATCCCTCCAGAGCGGGGTTACAAAAACCGCCGCTGAGGGTAAAAACCTGCTCAACCCCTTTCTCATACAGTGCCAGCGCAAGCAGTGCGCCGCCCCGAATTTGTTGCTTATCTGTCATAGGAAAAAATAGTGGTTGTCATCGACCCTGTGGTTAATCTTCAGAAGCAATACATTCATGATTAATTTGAGCCGGCTCAGTGCATCCCAGCTGCGCCATCACAATACTAAACTCATCAATCAGCAATCGTAGAAACTCATTCAGTCCATTTTCTCCCCTCCCTGCTAGGGCATAGAGTATTGGACGACCTAACATCACAAAATCTGCTCCTGTTGCGAGCACTCTGGCGATATCGTCCCCGTTGCGAACACCGCTATCAAATACAACAGAGGTGTCATCTCCGAGTACTGTTCTTATCTTTGAAAGTCTACTGATTGCGGGCGGCGCGCTCTCTAGTTGGCGACCACCATGATTGGAAACATACACAGCATCGACATTTATGGACATTGCTCTTTTTGCATCCTCACAACTCATTACGCCTTTCAAAACAAGGTTTCCTTTCCACCGGGTACGCAGTTCAGAAAGAAAGTCCCAGTCAATCCTATCCCTTCCCGATTCGCGACGGAATCCAGAATGATCTTTATTTTTCTTAATCGCGACATTCTTGGGACTCGGAATGCCATTTATTAAGGTTTGCAACGACCATTTTGGATGAAAGGCGAAATCGAAAAAATGATTTGGCCGCATGCTAAAGGGGACCGCAAAGCCGTTTCGATAATCACGAGGTCGTGCCGGCAGCGCGGGAACATCTGCGGTCAAAATCAAGGTTTGATATCCCGAATTCTGAGCACGCTCGACCAGGGCATAGGTCTCGTCATCGGACTGTCCCGCGTACAATTGAAACCAAGCATTACCTTCTGCTTCTTCGATAATCTGCTCCATCGGGCTTGAAGACATTGTCGATACGCCCAAAGGGAATCCATAGGTTTTTGCAGCCCTGGCTAATGCGCGATCTGCCCCCGGCCAGAAAAGATCACACATTCCCATAGGTGCGACACCAAAAGGAAGATGCCACTGACGCCCTAGAAAGCTTGTTTTGAGGGAGCGTTCTGCCACATTAACCAGCACTCGACTTTGCAGCTTAACAGCTTGCAGCGCTGACATATTCTCTTGACTTGATGTCTCTCGTCCTGCCGCACCATCAAGCGCATCGTAGACAAGGCGCGGCATACTGCGCGCGGCTTGACGCCGTCTATCTTCCGCGCAAAAAATTTTTTTACCCAACAAATTAGATCCACCAGGACAAACAATATATGCGCAAGGCTACCAGTATTTTCTGCTGACGCCTATCACAACTTGGGAGTGGATAGCCCATCCAACCCATCGCCGCCAAAAAACCCAAGATAGCGCTCTCGAAATCTCGGTAGCACTTCTGGATTTACAGGGCGGGGGGCGGGTTGACCTGAGAAGATTGTAATCAGTTGCGTCGCGGCACACTCGGCCATATTTTCAAGGCTATGTGACGTGCATCCTGCAATATGAGGCGTCGCAACAACATTCAACCCCCCGAGTAGACGATGTGAGGCGGGCGGCGGCTCAACATCCCATACATCTAACCCCGCACCGGCGAGATGACCGGCGTCAAGCGCATCGGCCAGCGCTTCTTCGCTATGAATTGAGCCTCGCGCAGCATTGATAAAAACGGCGCCTTCTTTCATCTGGCTAAACGCATCGGCGTCAAACAGGTTACGTGTGAGATCCGTGAGCGGTGTATGAACTGAAATCACGTCCGAATGCCTAAGCAATTTCTCAAACGAAACCGATTTTGCGCCACGCCGCGCAATCTCTTCTTCATTCAAATACGGATCAGTTGCGAAGACCTCGCAACCAAACCCGTTTTTGCAGATCTGGGCCAGACGAGCGCCAATATTTCCGATTCCAACAATGCCAATCTTTTTTTCCGCAAGATCTGTTCCCATAAAGTCCCATCGAGAACCTGACCACCCTTTTCGAAGGGCAAGATCTGATTTTCCAATATAACGATACAACGATATGATCATGCTCAGCGCGTGCTCTGCAACAGATTGAGCGTTTGCCCCCGCTTGATTAACCACCAAAACCCCTGCCGCTGTACACGCCTCTAGATCAAATACGTCGACACCCGACCCGCTGGCTGATGCGACTAATAGATTAGGTGCACGAGACAAAAATTCCGTCGACACCCGTAAAGATCCCGGAACCTCATCTCTGGCACCCACACACTGATAAGCATGAGCGCGCGACACAATATCAAAGCTTTTCTCAAGTGACGCGTCGCTCTCGACCCTGACGACCTCATGCTCACCATGAGCGGAAAGAATTTCAAGCGCATTCGGCGCGGAAAATTTATTTAAATACGCAATGCAAGCCATTTGGCATTACTCAAATTTTTTAGAAGTTGTAAGTATGGTTAAATTGAGCGACAGATACTAGTTTAAAAATATGCTTTTTATTAAACTGATCACTCGTTAATGCGCTATCAGTTCTTTATCCAGAAAATAAAGAAAGATGGTCATTGATCTGCAGCTGAATATTTTATGAAAGAAGATCTCGCTCTATTCCTCAGGCCAGGGCAAATGGTTCAAAGCACGGATGATGCAGTGGTAGGCTTTACTCGACGTGCAATCGGTATCGAGACGCAAGCAAAAGAACAGGTGATCCGCCTCTACTACGCAGTTCGCGATCAAATCCGATACGATCCCTACGACATTGAACTCTCAACTGAAGGCTTAAGTGCACGGCGTAACCTTGAAACGGGAATCGGATGGTGCATATCAAAAGCGGTGCTGCTCGCCGCCTGCTGTCGATCGATCGGGGTGCCCGCACGATTGGGTTATTCCGATGTACGAAATCATCTTTCGACTCAAAAACTAAGAGAAAAAATGGGAACAGACGTCTTTTACTGGCATGGATATACCTCTATCCACCTCAATGGAAAATGGTTAAAAGCAACTCCTGCTTTTAACCTTGAACTCTGTCATAAGTTCCAAATTCGGCCGCTGGATTTCGACGGAGAGACGGATTCGATCTATCATCCGCTTGACCTCGAAGGGCGTCGTCATATGGAATATCTTAGAAACAGGGGTGAATATCATGAGCCTCCTGTTGATCAGATACTAAGCACTTATCAGAAAGAATATCCTGCCTGGCAGATCGCAGCAGATGGTATCTCAGGCGACTTTAACACCGACGTCGACATCGAAACCCTGAATTCGTATCGCTAATTAGGGGGTGGCGCTGCATAGGCGCCATGTCGCTCCCGAAATTTGTGCCAGGCGTTATTAGCCGCATCCCCTGCGCGGTGGATCAAATCTTCCTGGTCTGCCGTTTGCACGATCCCCTCGCTCACAACCAGATTACCATCCACAAAAACTGTTTTTACATCTTTTGCGTGACCGTGATACACCAAAGTTGTTACCGGATCATTCACCGGTGTTAGCCCAAGTGTAGCCATGTCAATCATTTGGAGGTCTGCTTTTTTACCTTTTTCAATTGACCCAATTTCATCATCAAGGCCAAGTACTCGCGCAGCATCGATTGTTCCAAAAGCGAGCGCATCGTACGCTGAGAAAACCTCTGGATCGTGCGCATGAATGCGCGCACTTGCAAGACACGATCTCAAGACCTCGAAATAGTCAGAAAAATAGTTATCAATTCCAAGCCCTATCTGAATCCCTTTCTCGCGCATCCTCTGTACAGGCGCCACCTCGCCTCGAAACTGGTTCATATGAGGACAATGCGCAAGTCGTGTCCCGGTTTCCGCCAAAATATCAATCTCAGCTTCATCAACCTCAAAGCAATGAACAGCCACAACGTCAGAACCCAGCACCCCATGATCTCGGGCAAACTCAAATTGCTTGGCTTTATGGATCCGTCTGACGAGATCGCGCTCCCCGAATCCCAAATGAATTGAAATACATAAGCGAAGCTCATCTGCAAATGTCCTCAAACTATCGAGCAACTCCGGAGACGAAGTCGATAATCCTGTTGCGGCCAGAACCGTCTGAATCCGATGATCGCTTTTCCCATGCCAACGTTGGGCCAACCCCACAGCTTTTTCGAGCTGTAACTCACGCTCCGAAGGGTCAAAGACAGTCTCTCCCCGGGCAAGCGCGTCCAAATTCACATCATTTACCATCACGCCGATCAGCGCCCGAATACCGCTCTTTTCGATGAACGGCGCAAATAGTTCGGCATCCTCTTCCATCTCCAGAACAGTCGTCACACCGCCACGAAGAAGCTCCACAACTGCAAGGGAGCCTATGACCTGGCGCTCTTCATTACTAATGACGCCACTCATGGGCAGATAGAGGCGATGCGTGGGTGCATGACCCACATCCTCAGCTCGACCGCGAAAGACGGCATAGCCCAAGTGGTTATGCGCGCTGACAAATCCTGGCAATACCACCTGACCGTGACCGTTAATGACTTCAGCGTCGTCCCCGTACTGGGCAGAAAGTGTTGAGGAATCCCCAACCGCCTCAATCCTGTCTTTTTTGATAAATACCGCTCCATCTTCAATAACCTCACGATGATTATTGAGCGTAACGACTGTGACGTTTTTTATTAAAAATGACATTTTCTGTTGAACCTTTCCTGGTAATTCACGAAACCACCTACATGCCCGGACCTTTCATCACCACAACAGGTTCAATTTCCGGTGTGTCCTCAGGTAAGAAAAAATCGCTCCATAACGTCTGTTCGGGATCAACGCGATACTGTGCAAAATTTGTCTCTCCTTCTCCCGCCAAAAAAACATCGTCTATGCAAAATTGTCCTGTGAATTCGCGCGCATTTTTTGAAAAAATTGCCGCTGCTGCATCCGCCATTATTTCTGGTTTGCGACAATGCGGAAATGCGAGGTCGCCAGCAACCACATTACTGATTGCAGCAGTTGCAATGACTGAGTGTGGCCATAGCGCATTAACTGCGACTCCTTTACTTTTAAATTCCGCCGCCATCCCAAGCACACACTGGCTCATCCCAAATTTTGAAGTGGTATACGCCACTGATGGGGAGAACCACTTTGCCTGCATATCAAGCGGGGGGGAAATATTAAGAATATGCGGGTTGTCACTCTGAATAAGATGCGGCAAACATTCTTTGGATAGCATAAATGTGGCACGAACATTAACCGCAAACATCAAATCAAACCGCTTCATTTCAGTTTTCGCTGTTCCTGTAAGAGATATCGCGCTTGCATTATTGATACAGATATCAACACCACCAAACTTCTCCGCAGTTTGCGCGACTGCCGCCTTCACTTGGGCCTCGTCTCTCACATCAGTCAGAATGGGTAGTGCCTCTCCACCGGCTGCCTCAATTTCTTCTGCTGCCGTGTAAATAGTGCCCGGAAGTTTCGGATGTGGCTCTGCTGTTTTGGCCAAAATAGCCACTCTTGCACCTTCAGAAGCTAAACGTTTTGCAATCGATAATCCAATCCCTCGACTCCCCCCTGAAATAATCACACGTTTGCCTGATCGTAATGTCATTTTTTCTCCCTAAAAAAATTTTATTATTTTTGGATGTCAGATCAAAGCGACTGGCTTCACTGACTGTATTTGAGCAAGTTATTATTTCACGCCCCACTCTTTGAGCACTTCCTCGGTATGAGCGCCTGGCGCCGGTGGCGGCCGTCTTATGTCACCGGGCGTTCGACTAAAACGGGGGCTCGGCGCAGGCTGAGTAACACCAAACGCATTCACAAAAACATTTCGGGCGCGATTGTGCGGATGCTCAGGCGCCTCACTCAACGTCAGAACCGGCGCAAAACAAATGTCAGTCCCTTCCATGAGTGAGCACCAATGCGCGCGGGACTCCGACAAGAAAATTTTTTTGAATCGAGTTTTCATGATGCCCCAATTGGGTCGCTGCTGATCGTAGGCTTCAGGCACATTCTCTAGCCCAAGTGTTTTTAACAAAAGAGCGTAAAACTGAGGCTCAATCGCCCCAATTGAGATCCATTTCCCGTCCGCACATTCGAATGTACCGTAAAAATGAGCGCCGCCATCAAGAAGATTGTCGCCACGATTCTCTGTCCACTTCCCGGCATGATGAAGCCCATACATCATAGTCATCAGATGCGAGGCACCATCTATCATTGCCGAATCAACAACTTGTCCCTGGCCAGACTGGCGGGCTTCAATGAGTGCACACACAATTCCAAAGGCAAGGTACAGCGCGCCGCCGCCAAAGTCCCCTACTAAATTAAGAGGTGGCGATATCTGCTCGTCTGTTCCCATAGAGTGAAGGACGCCAGCAAGCGCAATATAGTTGATGTCATGGCCGGCAGAATTTGCTAAGGGACCCTCTTGGCCCCAGCCTGTCATCCGTCCATAAACCAGTTTTGAATTTTTCTCAAAACAGCGATCCGGTGCTAGCCCTAAACGCTCCATCACGCCTGGCCTAAACCCTTCAATAAGTGCATCAGCTTTAGCTATCAACTCAAGGCATATTCGAACATCTCTCTCCGTCTTGAGATCTAGCGCAACAGAGCGACGGCCACGATTCAAAAGATCAATCTTCAAATCAAGAGGGTTTGAGCCATTGACGCGGTCGATACGGATAACATCGGCGCCCATGTCAGATAGCAGCATCGCGCAAAAAGGCGCTGGCCCTAGACCTGCCATCTCGACAACACGAAATCCTTTAAGGGGTCCTGTCATAATTCTCTTTAAGTTTCCTCAGTTGGTGCCAGCATGACTTGATCTAACACCCGCCGCACGCTGATAAAGTACGGCCAGATATTGAAAATCGACTTTACAGGTATTGATGGCATTATGAGGGTTGAATGACCCCATCCAGGACGCCACTCAAAAAATCGATCTCTACTGGAGATTAAGCAAATTGTCGATGCCCCCACAGCGCTCGCAAGATGAGCTGTTCCTGAGTCATTACAAACGACCGCAAGTGCCTTCGAGAGCAAAGTTGCTAACTCTGAAACGCTATCGGTGTCGGCAACTGCAAATCGGCCGGCAAGTTGTCTCCTCCATGATGGCGTTTCTGATGGCGTAACCGTGAAAACACAGGAGTACCCTTTCTGATGCAAATGATCCGCCAGCGCAATAAATCGATTCGGCAACCAGTTCTTTTTCAGTTTTCCGCTGGTTGGCGAGATCACAATTAATTTTTTAGCCAGGTCCTTATTTTGTTGAATTTCAGACGGTAATTTGATGCCATTGGCAGAATCTGCATTCGAAAGATTCATTTCCCTGCGACAAAATTCAACGGTATGGCTCACCATGCTTAAGCGCAAATCTTGATGATTTCTCACCAATCCGTGATTAGGCACCAACGGTTGAAGGGTTCGCTGAAATCGGGATGGCAATGTTTGTGGATCAAATTGACCATCGAGTGAGGTCTCATAATGTGCCAGACTGAAAAATGCGCTATGTGCCGCTAAAATTGGCCTTAAATCGACTCCATCGCGCTGAAGATTTGGCGCCTGGGAATCAATAATTGACAGATCGTATTTTCGCGTAATCTTCTCGTAGTCATCATGATCAATATTCGGCCCGGTTTTGAAACCTGGGAGCCATTGATCCAGTTGATGCGGAAACTCACCACGCACCGTCACGTCAAACCCCGCCCTCACAAGATTATTCGCAATCACCAATGAAATTAAACTGTCGCCAAGTTTGCCTGGCGGAACAAACAAGAGTCGCGCATTCTTACTTAGCGCATTAACCGGATTGACTTCTTTACCTCCCATGCCATCAACTGTCCTTTCACCTGAAACCTGGGCACTAACAAAGTGATACCAGTCTGTACTCACCGGTTAGCGGCATCGCCGCTTGATCAAATCGAAAATAACGTTGCCCGATCAGCTTTGTCTTGATCTTACTCTAGCTACAATCGACTATACGTCAGAAGATCTTATAGGCAAGCTATCCAAAACGTTGGAATCCTCGCAATCAATTGTCACGAACGAATTAACGTCACCAAAATGGATTGAATACGCGTATTTTGAAGACAAACAGGAAGCTTCAAATTTCAAAACCTGGACAACCGGTCAGACTCCAAAGAGAATCATTAATCTTTCAATCAGAACAGCTTTAGAGGTCGAGAATGAGGGTTTCGCCCGCTTTTGCTCGTGAGATGCAGATCATGATTTCCTGGTTATCCGATTTCTCAAGATCAGTGAGTACAAGATCCCGGTGTTCAGGAACGCCGCCAAGAATTTTCACTCGACAACATCCACACAAACCATCTTCACACGATGACTCGATCTCAACGCCGGCTTTTCGGATCGCCTGAAGAATAGTTTCATCCTCGCCCACTGTTAATTTGAGATTCTGCCGCGACAACACAATCTCGAAGGCGTCATTCTTCTTCGCAACTGACTCAAGGGCCGGCACAAACTGTTCCCAATGTGTCGCACCTTCTGTCCAATGAGCTGAAGACTCACGGACAGCAGTAACAAGGCCAGGAGGGCCACAAACATAAACGTGCGCATTTCCCTCTTGTTGCGACAGCAAGGAAGTTAATGGAATGCCTTGCGTGGGATCTCCGTTATCAAAATGAAGCGTATGGCGATCATCAAATATAGATTTAATTTCGTCCAGAAACGGCGCGTGTGCTTCATCCGGCGCACAAAAATACAGGTGAAAAGAGGCGCCGCGTTGATGCATTTCATGGCCCATCGCCATCATGGGCGTGATACCGATACCCCCAGCGATTAATAGATGATGAGAAGCTGACCAATCAACCGGAAAATTATTGGCGGGACTGCTCGCCTCAACCGAGTCACCAACAGACAGTTGATCGATCAACCAATCCGATCCCCCTCGACTTGGTTTTTCCCGGCGAACACCCAGTACATATTTTTTGCGATCACGGGAGTCACCCGCTAGCGAATAACTGCGGCGTAAGCCCTGACCTGTGAATAAGTCGATATGGGCACCAGGCTCGAAGACCGGTAGATCTGCTCCATCCGCACTCGTCAACTCATATCGACAGATATCATGGGCAAATTCTTCCACTGCACTTACTTTCAAACAAAGGCGTTGGCTTTTTCTAGGTGGGAGTGTTCGCTGTTTAGAATCTATAAGCAGTCGATCCACTAGTACACCTTTTGCAATATGGGATTCCAGAATTTCATCAATATCATTCTCGTCATCATAGTGATACCAAATTCCCTCAGGGTAAATAACCATCACTGGCCCTAGCTCACATCGATCTAAACAACCACTTTTATTGATTCTCAATCGGATATTTGATTTCAGATCTTTAGCTCGTGCTTTCATATATTCTTGAAGCGCTATCGAGCCACGAAGACTGCAAGAGCCCCGCGGATGCCCTGCCGCTCGCTCATTGATACAGCAGAAGACATGAACATCGAAATAAAGATTCTTGGGTGAATTGATATCTTTCATTAATCTTTTACAGTAGGTTTAACGTGGGCCTGTCGCTGGTTGCTGCTGGGTAATACAATGAATACCCCCACCGCCAGGCGCAATATGATCGATTCTTAATGAGACGATTTCACGCTCGGGAAAAATACGCTGATAAACGGCTTTCGCACGGCCATCTCCTGAAAGACCATACGACGGCATAATGATAGCACCGTTGGCCATATAACTATTGATATATGACGTGCAGAAGCGTTCTCCACCATCACACTGCCATGCATCTTCTATAAAAATTAAATCCAGCGGACGCCCCTTTGCGTCAGTCTGACCTTCGAGTGCTTTTCGATTCTCCATTAAGATTTCATAACGCGGATGATCACGATCAAATGCGGCCTCGACCAGTACACGTCCCAGTCCTACAAAAGCGGCTAATCCATCTACATGACCATTGGTTTCATCCTCCAGCGGGTCGCCGGGAATCCAAATGATCTTGGTCACGCCCAGCATACGAGCCAACTCCCTCTCGACCTCGCCTTTGCTCCAGCCAGGATTCCGGTTCGGATTCAGAAAACAGGTCTCAGTGGTAATCAGCGTCCCCTGTCCGTCGACTGTGATGCCGCCTCCTTCCGCGATCATCTCAGACTGAAATCGGCACAGCCCAAGATGAGAAAGTAATCTCGCTCCCGCCTGCGCGTCATCAGCAAAAGGCTCATAGTTGCAGCCCCAAGCATTAAATCCAAAACATGCCGCGGCTACATCACCCTGATCATTGACCAAAAAATTGGGTCCGTTATCACGAAACCAGCCATCATCGATTGGGATCTCCACGCATTCAATGTTGTTCCCGAGTGCGGCCTGGGCAATCGCTCGATCGCGTGGATGAACCACCATCGATACCGGCTCAAATCTTGAAATCGCCCGCGCAACCTCGACATAATTTTGGCAAATTGCCTCACTAACAAAACCCTCCCGACACGGCCATGCCATCCAGCAACGGTCATGACGAGCCCATTCAGCGGGCATAAAAAACCCCCGCCCGCCTGGATTACTTAACGGATATTTCATTATTCGCTTTTTGTCTGGGTGCCGACACCGCTACCTTTGATTCGATACTCTTCCCGTGGTGGGCTAAATACATCAAGTATGGTGGCACCTTCGCTGCCCGCCCTGAAAGCATGGCAAACATTTGGAGGGGTTCTCCAAAAATCTCCGGCTGAAACGTCAATGCTGTCATTACCTTGTATGCGAGCCCCGCCACCGCTCAAAAGGACACCCCATTGCTCCTGCTCATGTGAATGAATCTCACTCTCAGCGCCAGGGTTTATTCGAACAACAGAAAGCATTGCATGATCCCCTGAAAATATTCGAGTGGTAACCCCTGGACCCAGCTCACGCATTATTCCTTGTGACAGGTCATCCAGATTAAAAAAATTTTCAGCCATATCAATCACCAAATGTAGTTGAATCCAAAATCTTTACATCCCGCCTCAAAAAGGCAATCTCAGTTGTTTGTTAGCCAAGAATAGTCCTCGCTTGAGTTTGCGGACAAGTATTAACATCGTTAATCTTATCGTGTAGACCGACTCGGAATCTAATCTGTTTTTGAAGAAAATTGGTATGATTAGGGCCAAAAATTTTTAGAACAAGCGCACTTTGATAAATTAGCACCTGCGCGATGGTTAAATCAGAATCTATGAAAACACAAGATAAACGTCAAAAACACCGGACTGCTGCCGATCGCCAATCAAGAGCCTAGGCGCGTCTAATCGGGGGCAAAAGCCTGCCATCCAACCCGGCATGCAGAGGGGTCAATACCAACCGCTGAAGGCAGCTTAGACCTGTTCGAGCGCAGCAAAAAAGTAAATCGCGAAATACTGTCGACCCACTATCCCAATTATTTCAGCCCTCTGGCAGATCAATTAATCCGAAGCAAATTTCCGATCCGACTCAAAGCCGAAGATATGCTCCCCGAGTGCAATCACTGGCGCCCCTAACAAACCTGACCGGTCAATAAAATAAAGCACCGCCGCTACTTGATTCGATAGTGACATCAAATAATAGTTGTCATCTCCGACGGCGAAGTGGGTAATTAAACCGGCTAACTAACCTGCATGCGAATTCCCACGGTTTTAGATTGAACCATCCAATGCTACGGCCCAGATTACGATTAAAACTGTGCATAAGCTTAAACCCCTCATCAGCCAGCGTTCAGCAGGCTTGCCCGCAAGAAGACGAACGACGAGTGCTCCACCTGCGCACCACAAGCTGTGGAATACAATCTGCACACCTAAAAATGTACCGCTGATGACCAGTGTCTGCTCTAGTAGTGACTGAGAAGGCACGGAAAAGTGGCCATAGGCAAACACCAGCATCGCCCATGCCTTGGGGTTGAGCGGATGCACCGCAAGACCTTTCCAAAAAGATTCAGCCTGCTTGAGTTCGCGCTTCTTCAGTAAAAATCCAGACATTCGAAGGGCTAACCAGGCTAAATACGCGACACTCACCATCTTTAACGCAAAAAGTACTTCTGAATAAGTCGATAGAATTTCCCAAAGACCCAAGCCTAAAAGCGCGTTGATTAACAGCTTACCCAGTGCAACGCCGGACACAAAAGGCACGCTTCGCCAAAAACCAAAATTTGCACCTGATGTCATCAGGAGCATATTAGCGGGCCCCGGAGTGCCGACCATCACAATAGCAAAAAGCAACAAAGGTAAAAAATCCACTAGTCATGCGCTCCAGAAGTTTTGGGCTAGTCAGCAATCTCTCAACACAGAAGAATATCTTTTTTTCATAATTTTTTCTGATAGAGATGATGATAGAATCCTGATCCCTACTTTTTCGCATCTTGTAGCTATTTTTTAGACAATATTGGTATTTACCTGTGAACGACCGCATCAACCTACACGGACTTCAAGTGGATAAAGGGCTTCATGCTCTTATTAATGACGAGGCAATTCCCGCAACCGGAATCGACGCTGATAAATTTTGGGAAGGAGTCGCCAAAATTATCAAGGATCTTTCGCCCAAGAATCAGGCTCTGCTTGACCACCGAAACATGCTCGAGAAATCAATTAACGAGTGGCACATTGAGCGAAAAGGTAGTCCTCATGATTCAAATGCGTATCGTCAGTTTCTTATGGAAATCGGCTATCTTGCGCCTGAGGCGGCAGATTTCAAAGCGACCACAGAAAATGTTGATGACGAAATTACTTCCATTCCAGGACCCCAACTGGTCGTTCCTGTAAATAATGCGCGATACGCGATTAACGCTGCCAACGCCCGATGGGGGTCTCTATACGACGCGCTCTACGGCACCGATGTAATTGCGGAAAAGACTGCCGCGTCGATGGACGGCTATGATCCATCCCGAGGCGCAACAGTCGTTGCCTATGCCAATAATTTCCTGGATCAATTCTTACCTCTTGACAGCATCTCCCACAGTAATGTGACTGCTTACTCAATTGAAAACGGATTATTGATCGCTCACACTGATAACAATCAAGATCATCAGCTAAGCACCCCTAGCCAGTTACGTGGATTTCAGGGACAACCAGAATCCCCTTCAGTTGTTTTACTTAAAAACAATCATCTTCATATTGAAATCGTTATTGATCGAGCACATCAAATTGGCGCATCCAGCCGTTCGGGGGTTTGCGATATCGTGCTTGAGTCGGCTATTACGGTTATTCAAGACTGTGAGGACTCTGTTGCTGCAGTCGATGGCTCAGACAAGACTGAAGTTTATCGAAACTGGCTAGGCCTCATGAACGGCACTCTCTCCACAACGGTTAAAAAAGGGGCTGTCAGCTTTCAACGCCGATTAAACGCCGACCGATACTACTTCGCACCAGACGGGACCTCGTTTTCGTTGCCCGGTCGAGCGTTAATGCTGGTCAGAAATGTAGGGCACTTAATGACAAGCCCAGCAATTCTTGACGACAGCGATAAAGAGGTATTTGAAGGGATTCTTGACTCTGTTGTCACTGCCTTAATTGCGCTGCACGATCTCAATGACTCTGCCAATCGGAACTCGAGAACTGGGGCCATGTATGTCGTAAAACCAAAGATGCATGGTCCTGAGGAAGTCCAATTTACTATCGAGCTATTTGAGCGGACCGAGAAACTATTAAATATGGCGCCCGGAACCATGAAAGTCGGCATCATGGATGAGGAGCGTCGAACCAGCGTCAATCTCAAGGAATGTATTCGCGCAGCTGCGGACCGAGTCATCTTTATCAACACTGGATTTTTAGACCGCACCGGAGATGAAATTCATACGTCGATGGAGGCAGGGCCCATGATTCGAAAATCGGAAATGAAAGCTCAGCCATGGATTACTGCTTATGAAGACCGTAATGTAGATATCGGACTACGTTGCGGCTTGCCAGGACATGCCCAAATTGGTAAAGGTATGTGGGCAATGCCAGACGAAATGGCTGCAATGATGGACGCGAAAGGTGATCATCCCAAAGCGGGTGCGAATACCGCATGGGTTCCCTCGCCTACTGCTGCAACCCTTCATGCGATTCACTATCACGAGACCGACGTTCTCGCTCATCAAAAGACGATTGCGAGTCGGGCGCCAGCAATGCTCGACGATATCCTTAGGATCCCAATCAGCGAATCCGCTGATTGGTCGACCGAGGACATTCTTGAGGAAGTCGACAATAATTGCCAAGGCATTCTTGGATATGTTGTTCGATGGATCGATCAAGGTGTTGGCTGCTCAAAGGTGCCCGACATTCATGACACGGGTCTCATGGAGGATCGAGCAACTCTTAGAATATCTAGCCAGCACATTGCTAATTGGCTACATCATGGCATTGTCGACAAGGACTTGGTAATGGATTCGTTACATCGAATGGCTGGAGTGGTTGATCGTCAAAACGAGAACGATCCCGCCTATAGAGCCATGACGCCAGGTTGTGATGGTGTTGCGTTTAATACGGCTTGCGATTTAATTTTCAAGGGACAAGACGTATGTAATGGCTACACTGAGCCACCGCTTCACGTCCGTCGCATCGAGCAAAAATCCTCTCAGTAGAGGCACACCTGCTTTTAACCGTGCCCTATGCAAATCTGTCGTAGCGGATATCGCTGACCGGTAGCCCTGAACCCAGCAGTAATGCGATACAGCTATTAAGCATTGGAGGCGGACCGCCTATAAAAGCTAGCCGGCCGTTGATGAACTCGTCGCCACCCACCGTTTGAGCGACATCATGAACAAAACCCTGATGCACCGGCAAATCATTAATTGCGTCGGGCAGTTCATGTCCGTCAATCTGGTCCGATAGCGCAATATGAATACCGATGTTATCGGGTGCGCTAGCGCGCAAAGACGCGAGCTGCGGCAAAAAGAACAAATCTTCAGTTTGTCGAGCGCCAAAGACCATGAAAAGCTTATGATTTTTAAAGTGATTAACCACTTTGGCCTGATTAAGCACCGACATAATGCCGGCGATTCCAGAACCGCCTACTAAACACACCAGATCTCTGGCCTCAGACGGGCCGAACGTCGCAAAACCCATGGGTCCAAATGCTTCGACGTCCATATCATCCGAAGGCTCTGAAAAAATGTGGCTTGAAAAAATTCCCCCCGGGACTTTTTTGATTACAAAATCAAGAGCGTCTGTTGAAGATTCATAATTTGTCATTGAGTACGCCCGGAAACCCTGCATACCTGGTGAGCGCAGCAAAAAGTATTGGCCCGCAATAGGCGAAACGTTTTCAGGCAGTTGAACTCGGAAAGTCGCAACATCCGAAGTCTCATTGAAAATATCGACCAGCTTCGCTTTGAACCGTTTCGGTCTAAGCAATGAAAGATTAGACAAATCTATTTTGCTGGAAACAAGGATCTCGCAATCTTTTGCAGCCGACGTCTGGCACAGTAGCACCTCGCCCTTATCAACTTTTAACTCACCAGCGGCTGGCGCTTCAGGCCAAAGATTAGCTGTCGTTCCCGGCTTAGCTCTCGCAACACAAGTCGCGCATACCCCGGCTCCACACGCATAGGGAAGTGGAGCGCCTTGACGTAAGCCGGCTTGAAGCAAACTCTCCCCATCTTTGCATTCGATCGTAAGGCGGCCGCCTTTATTGATAAATGTAACTTCGGTCATTTCGACATGTCGCTAATGGAACGAGTTAATCAGCGCTTGGCTACCACTCGAAGTCATCATCCTCATCTTCGTCAAAATCATAAGCTAACTGGCTAGAGGCATCAATCCAGACACTGCCGTCTCGAATTTCACTTGGATAAAACTTCAATGGCTTCTCGGCAGGGCCTTGGATGTCACCGCTTTTCAAATTCCACTGCCAAAGGTGCTTAGAGCAGGTCAGTGTAAGGCCATGGCATAACCCTGATTCGACCAAGGGTTCTGCCATGTGAGGGCAAAACGGGGGGATTACTCTAACGTCGTCCTCAACTCGGGCTGCCAACACGGTAAGTCCGGCCACTTCAAATTGGGCAAGGCCCTGATCAGGCAAATCAGCGAGCGTGCACACACATGACCAATCTGGATTTTTTGAATCACTCATCTTTTTTTAGTTATTTTGTTTGTAGTCAGCCCGAAACGTACAACCAAAGGCGCGAGTGACCATTCCGCAAAGGAGGAGCAGCGCTAAATTGGGAAATGGGATCCCTTATCCAATCGTCGCGTATCTAGCTGGACGACACGCTCAATAAAGCGGGGCTCACCGTTTTCAAAACCAAACTTGTCACGATATTTTCCAACCAGAAAAATATTGGATTCGCCCGCTAGCGCATGGGAGTTAATGCCATCAAGTTCTGTTTTGTAGACCGCAAAGGAAGACACAGCGGTAGCTGTATCTTGTGATTCATCCATCTCCACGGTATACACAACAGTATGCCGTGCCAAAGGTGAGTTGTCCGAATTATGCTTGGGCAGCATATCAGTAATCGATCGCATATCCTCTCGATTACCATCCATATAAATCATATCGTAGTTAATCTCTGGACTGAAAGCTTTGATTGCATAGTAAAAATCTTCGTGGCACAAATTTAGCCAGTCATCCCACCGATGCTCATCCAAAAAGAGGCTTGCTTTATAAATCACATTACTGATCGCGACTTGTTTGTTCATGCTTTCCGACATGAGTCATGTTCCTTGATTTGACGATAAATTAAACCCTCAGATAGAGGGTCCGACTTAGTAAACAAAGCGAGCGGAAAAGTCCGCTCGCTCTATACTGTCACGCTCGCGCCTTGTTAGGCTGCCTCACGCTTCTGACCCTCTTCAAAAGACAACTCAGGGTCACCCGGCCAACGATCCATCCATCGACCCCACGCGTCGTAAAAATGACGCATTCCTTCTTCATCATGGATTGTTGGATCGCCATCAGCATCCAACTCATGACGACCATGAAGAATTCGACGCTTGTCTGCAAACTCACTCATCGTTGCCTGTTGAGTTGTCACTGCCAATAAATCTTCGTGTAAATTACGGCCAAACGGACCCCAGATCGAATTATGATGCCGTTGACGAATCAGCCTCTCTTCGGGTGTATCACTTTTAAGGCCGAGTCCACGAAACTCGATCATCACTTTATCCGGACCGAGCGGCGTCATGATGTCGCAACGTAATGCAGATCCACGCAGGTTGAAATTAACGCCCGGGAAGAAATCAATCATTTCCCAGTGATTGTTGGGAAGATGTGGGAAGGATAATTCCTCTCGCGATTCAAACCCCTCATATTGGTCGTACTGCACTTCAAAAGAACCGACATTGACATGTCCGTTATCGAAACCGATATTTTTCCGAGCGAAGTAGGAATCGTTAAACCCAGTTATCCGGTTATGGTAGTGCAAATAGTCGTGGTAAAACTCAGAGTTGGTATCGTGCCATAGCTTGTAATTACAAGGAATAATGGCCTTATGGTAGTGGAACACTTCCAGTGGCTCTGAATTCAAAGATTTTTCCATGCAGTCAAATGCACCGCCGGCCCACTCTTCGACTGTTTGATCTATCGCGTCATTCAGGGTGACCCAAACAAACCCGCCATACTTCACTTCACAGCGCAGGCGTCGCAATCCGACATCTGAGCATGCCAGGCGGTCCTGATAACCCTCAGATCCGCGAGAGATATGAACACAGTTGCCCTTCATATCGAACTGCCACGCATGAAACATGCAGGTCATATGTTTTGGAGCCCCCGAAGGAGAGCCTTGCTCAAAAGATCCCGATGGCCGATTCTCGATCATGTTGCCTCGATGAGGACACACATTCAAAAACGCCCGAATCTGGTTATCTGCCCCTCGAACAACCATGACCGGCTCACGAGCCACTGTCATCGTTCGGAACGAATAAGGCTCGGACAATTCGGATTCATGACATACGGGCGTCCAAACCTTTTTGAAAATTTTGCTAATTTCCTCTTCGAAAATATTGCGGTCCGAGTAGATTCGGCTATCCACGTATTCGCCGCTTTCGATCTTTCCGGGTATCTTGTCCCACTGTTTAGCGTTTCTGGCTGGCATCGCGCTGTGCTCCTTTTATTTTTCTCAAACATGGGCCAGCGAATCTGGCTAGCCCTTCCTCTCCATCTAGGGTAATTTAAAACCCCTAGCTTTGATTTGTAAAATGATTCAAATCAATAATTTAATAGTCTATATGTATTTATCTTAATCCTTCACAAAAGCTTAACGAGACCGCGAGGCTTTTTTCTTGGTCACTTTTTTCGCCGTCTTTTTGGCTACTTTCTTTTTTGCCACTTTCTTTTTTGCTGGCAAAGATGTCTTTTTGGCCGTTTTTCGCCGACCCGCCCGACTTGCCTTGACGTCCAGCTGCTCGAGTTTCCAATCCCATTTCATCTTTTTCGCAAACTTGATCGCCTCATCATCATTCATAAAGACCGTATGCTCTGGACCAGGGTAGACCTGATCTTTGACCTCATCTCGATATTGAGTAAACACATTCTCCATGATGGGAATAAGGTCGGTATAAACCTTGGAGTGTCTCGGCGTATGCTCTTCATACAGCGCGAAAAGATCTGAAGTAATAATGTGAACACCATGAGCGCCAAGTCCTGCACCAAGGCTGATCACAGGCACCGGTAACACTTGGGCAAGATACTCATTCACCTCCTGAGTGGTGACTTCACACATCAGAGAGAAACAGCCTGCATCAACCATGGCCCAAGCATCATCAACCAGTTCAGCTGCCCTGTCTGCCGTCTTGCCTTGCGCAAAAAATCCACCAAGCTGGGGCATGCGCATTGGTGTGATACCGATATGTCCTTGCACCGGAATTCCCGCTCTATTGATCGCTTCAATATTTCGAGCGTGATACTGGTTGCCTTCGCACTTCATCACCTCAGCATTTGCCTCATGAACAAATCGACCTGCGTTTTCAACTGCTTGCTCTGGGGAGACGTGAAAACTCCAGTAAGGCATATCCACCATTCTCAGACCATAGTCGCTCCCGCGATCGATGGCTTTAGACATCATCATCACTTCATCAAACGTTACCGTGACGGTGCTTTTGTGTCCAAATAGAATCATTCCGCCCGTATCGGAAACGCACAAAATATCGATCCCAAGTCGGTCCGCAATTACCGCACTTCGATAGTCATAAATTGCCATCTGGACGATCTGTTCACCCTCGCGCATCTTTTTACGAAGTTGATTAAGGGTAACTTTTCGGCGGGGTTTTTCGTCAGACATGAACTATCTCCTATAATAAAAATTGCAGTTATCAATCACGCGATCGTCTATGGCTCCAGATTGAAAATCAATCTGCGTGGTTGATGAAAACTATTAAGTTAAAGCGATAGTAGACAGCCTCTGAGAGGGCGTCAAAAGCAATATCTTATCGTTCGATAGGGATCGACTTGTTCGAAGCGCTTTCTAGGGTCTTCGGGATCGAATTCATACTGCAGATCACAACCTTTGCCAAAAGATTGGGTCTTATTACGGGGGTAAAGATATTGAAAAGCACTTCAGCGAATATTTCCGTTATATCCCTCCCGATCCAGCCAATTCGAGACCTCTAGCTAAACAAGCGCGCTAACGACTTTGACGAGCATTGCAGTACCCGCCCCCAATAATGCCAATGCGATAATACGTTTAAGCCTGTCCCTCGATGCTCGATGCGCAAAGTTGGCACCTGCAACAACCCCTACCACCAGCATAGCGGCCAATATAAATCCCAACTTGAAGTCGACATGACCGAAAGTTAAGTTGCCTCCAGTTGCCAATAAAGCGATCGGAATCTGAATAATCTGACTCAGCCCAACCGCCGTTAACGTCGATACCTTTAGCCACAGCAAAATCGGAACCAAAACCAGAGGGCCGCCCGTTCCCGTAATCGCGGAACCAAAACCCGTTAAAACTCCGATTAACACCAGAGCGGTCGGGCTAAGCCCGTTACGCTCCGAAATCACTTCACTTTTTGGCCGTAGCGCGTGGATCCCAGAAATCAGCACGAGGGTACCGATTACCAATTCCAGAGCAACCGCGGGCATCAACCAAGTCGTCATTGCACCGAGGTATGCGCCTGGCATGCCTCCCAAACAAAGCCAAAGTCCAGTTGCCCAGTCAATCGACCCTCGGCGCGCGTACTCGACTGCACCCACAATCCCCGTGAACAAATATGCAAACATTGCGGTCGCTATTGCGACATGGACGTTGACACCAACCCCCAGCGTCAATAGCGGCACTAAAAGCACGCCACCAATACCGATCGCGCCGATCAATGCACCCACGAAAACGACGGCAACTGAAATAAAACCAAGGAGGGCGAAGCTCAAATTAATCTCTCTTCATTTTGGATGATCTAGGGGGGGTTACCGGGACTTGTGTCCGTTAGCCCCATGGGGTTCTAAACGTGGCTCACAAGCCTACTCGAAAATCTTCGCGGAGCCCTAGCACTTTTAAAACGATTTGGCCGGACAATTTCATTTATTTTTATAAGGTTGTAGTTTTAATAGGGAATGGTTATAAAGCTATCATTGAAAAATTTTGATGGATTCTGTCTATCAAAATTAGCCAAATCAAAAATCATTGACGAGTCGTTTAACTGGAGAGAACACGATGTTTTTGAGACAGTTTGAATACTTAATTGCCCTGGAGAAGGAGGGGCATTTCGGCAGAGCTGCAGAGCGTTGCCACGTTTCCCAACCAAGCCTCTCGAGCGCGCTTCAGCAATTGGAAGCAGAACTCGATGTTCCGATAATTCTCCGGCACCAGCGATATCAGGGATTCACACCAGAGGGAGAGCGTGTGGTCAGTTGGGCAAAGAGACTTCTGGCCGACAAAAAAAGCATGATCGAAGAGCTTGCGATCATGCGGAGCAATCTTAACGGGCGCTTACGCATCGGCGCGATGCCAACCAGTTCGCCCATCTTGCCCAAGATAAATCAACTGTTCTCAAGCCTTTACCCGTCTGTCGAGGTTGATATCCAATTTCTGGGATCTGATAAGCTCATCAACGAGTTGCGAAACTTTGAGCTCGATGTTTGCATCACTTATCTCGAAGGATCGTCTCTCAAAAAGTTGAACACAATGGCGCTTTATGAAGAGCAACTCAGCCTAATGATTCCTGAAAGCATGCTACCTGCAGATCAAACAAGCATCAGCTGGGCTCAGGCAGCTAAGCTGCGGCTTGGCCTGCTCTCACCAAATATGGGTGAACGAGGAGTCATGGATGAAGCATTTCAAAACGTCGGTCAAAGCCCCAGTCCGAGTCTCGAGTGTAATTCGATTTTCCAATTGGCCTTCCATGTTATGCAGGGGGACATTGCGACCATTGTCCCGAACGGCTTCAGCAAGACAAATGACGCATTTCCCGGCACTCGCGAAATATCACTCACTGATCCCGTCCTCAGTAAGCCCGTGGGTCTGATTTGGGAGAAGGTCGTTCCCCCACTGCCGATGGCGCAAGCAATGGCAGACCTGTTATTAGAGTCTCGTGAAGAAATATTTTCCGCATTGGAAAAATCCGACAAACCCAAATCCGTAAAACGAAAAAAAGTCGCGTAGTGTCAGTGCGATGTAGAGTGACATCTGACGCGTTAGCGCATGAACCCACGGCGGCTTTGGTAAGTGCGCCAACCGAGCACAATGAGGGCCAATAAAAATATCTGAACAGGGCCTGCTGCCAAATTTATGAATGTTAAACGTCGGCCGAGCGCTTCCACTTCGGAGCGAATCTGATGCCTCACTTCTCTTAATTCGCGTCTTGATGCCAACAGTTCATCCTGAAACGCCTGAAGTTTTTGCTTAACGGCTTCAGGTAAATCAGCATATTTGAGCTCCTGGGTCTGTTGATTAATCTGACCTAATTGCTGCTCCAGGGCTGTTACTTCAGCAGATAGTTCAGACTCCTGGTCCTGGAGTTTTTGTTGCGCATCCCGAAAAAGGGCGGCAACCCGTGTGAACGGCCGCTGTAGTTGCCCTCTCGATCGAATCCCAAGTAGCGCATCTGCACCCGTCGCAAACTCGATCATATTGAGCAGCAGGGCGATATTGTCATTTAACGGTCGTACGGCCACTTCATCGCCCAGCACTGTTTTCTGAAGCGCGAACGGATCAAATAACCAATCAACATCTGCGATTACAAAAATAACGGGAATTCCAGTAGAGCGGGTGATATGGGGCTGGCTAGGTTTGACGAGATTCTGCTCATAAGCGCTTGAAAAGGGACCTTTTAATACAGCGGAGATTACTTTTAACTCCTCTCCTCGCTTAAATGACAACGCAAGTTCACTTGGTGACTTCTGCTCAAAATTTTCTCTCGGAAAAGTATTCGCTTCGTTGGTGGTTGTGATCAACGGAATCGCATTAGCATTCGACGAAAGCGCGAAAGATCCAGACTCAACCATAAGCACTTCATTGAGGTTTGCGGTAGTCGGATGATCCGGCGATAGTCCATCTTTGTTGATGCGGAGCCAATAAGGATAATTAAGCCGGCCTTCCCCGCCGTCTCCCACGACTGAGGCAAACTGAACGTCGCCGACGATAGACTCGCCTTGGTAACTCGCGCCATATCGATCAAGCAAATCAGAAATATCGTTAATGCTTACCGAGGGCGACGGATTAATTGCATTATTAGCTGGCTTTACTCGCGTAAATGGATCAACCATCACGATCAAACTACCCCCGTTCATCATAAACTGGTCGATCGAATAAAGCATCTCCTCGTGTAAAACATCTGCGCCCATTAGGATGAGGGTGTCGAGATTTTCAGGCAAACTTTTCTTGAAAAATGGGATGACGGCGATATCGTAGGCACGTTTTAACTCGGCCATAAATGAAAGCCCTTCCCGCTCCGCGAGCGCAGCGCTTGAGGAGAGGAGTGGACTCATGACTGCAACTCGCGGCGTACTCTCCTGCTCAAGGCCGTTAAGCGCTTGCACAATATCGTACTCCAAAAAACTTGCCCGACGAACATCTAAATAAGCAATGTGTCCAATGCGATCCGGCGCTTCAACTGTTAACCCTAGAAAAAAATGATCGCCGGAGGACATGGGAACACGATGAATTTGGCGAACTAAAGCTTTTAACTCATTCTCCGTATCGGGCTCTGGATCAACGATGACCAACTTTAGTTTCGAGATTTTTGCCATCTGCGTAACCAATCGCTCGACGCGACGAGCATGGGACTTTATCGAGGCGGGAATCGAGTCTTCGGAGGCGCTCCAGTAGAGTGTCAACGTTGCATCGTCTGATAGTGCCTTGAGAATTTCCACGCTCCCGGGGTGAAGCGTAAATTCTTTCTCTTCAGTTAAATCAAATTGGGTAGTCAGGCGCCCCGTCATAAAAATTCCGGTGACCCATGCGAGCAATAAAAAAAAGACGAGTATTAGATGAGAACCCGAAAACGAACCCCGACGCCTCGATGCAATAATCAGATGAGTTAAAAGAATCGCAACCACGGCAGACAAAACAAAATAAATCAGTCCCTGGACTGGTATCAATCCTTCCCCAATCACATTAAGCCATGTCACTGGACTGTAAAGGGTAATCGCCTCCCATATCGCCTGCGGCACCAACGATCCCAGGAACCGTCCGAATACGTCCCATCCGAACAAGGTCAATGTAAATAAAGTGGCGATGCCAGCAATAAACGCACCGACAGGCTCCCGAAGAAAAGCGGCGGCTAATAACGCGACAGCAAAACAAGTACCCAAGAAAAGCGCGCACCCAAGATAACTGGAGAAAACAACACCCGGGTCAGGGTCTCCTAAATAAGCGACCGTGAGATAAAAAGGAAATGTCATGGCCAGAGTTAATAGGAGAAGCGAATATCCGGCTGCAAACTTCCCCAACACAACGCTAATAGGCTTGATCGGAAGTGAAAAAATCAACTCTAACTCACGATTGGAGTGTCCATCAGACCATGCAGACATCGCCAAAGCCGGTATCAAAACAAGCGAAACCCAGGGCACGAAAACAATCAACAATCTGACAGTTGCCTCGTCTGTTGTATAAAAGCTCGCGATCAAAAAAATACAGGCGCCAAGCGCTAGAAGGAACGCGCCCTGAAAAAGATAGGTCAAAGGTGCCAAAAAAAGCACTCTCAACTCATGACGAAAAATCGCCGCAAACCCCGTTCCTTTAATGGATAAATTCCCATTCATAAAAACGCGCTCATTAACTGCTTAGGTTAAGCCTGGAATCATGGCTTTGGGTGAGCTCTCGAAAACGGGCAGCAAGACGCCCCTGGCCATCAACCAAATCTGAAAGTGGCGCATCTTCGATACACCTGCCTTGATTCAAAATTACAACGCGGTCACATAACTCCTCGGCTTCTTCCAGAATATGGGTTGATAAAATAATGGTCCGATCTTTTTTTAAATCCTTGACCAGTTCCCGAACCAAATCTTTTTGATTGGGATCCAATCCATCCGTTGGCTCATCAAGCACTAGAACACGAGGCTCATGAATAATGGCCTGAGCCACCCAAGCCCGCTGTCGCCAGCCCTTAGATAACTGGTTAAGCGGTCGACGTAGGACTGAGAAAAGATCGAGACTCTGACTCACCCGATCCACGGCGTGAAGCAATTTGTCTCCAAAAAAACCGCGCGCCTGGCCACAAAAGTGTAAAAACTCGGCCACTCTGAGGTGACCAAAACCATTTGGCGCCTCTGGCAAATAACCAAGAACCGATTGCGCCGTTTGACTCTGTTTGATCACATCGTGACCGCAAAGGGTGATCTGGCCCTCGTCGGGCATCATGAAGCCCGAGACCATTCGCATCGTTGTGCTTTTGCCGGCACCATTTGGGCCTAGCAGCGCAACGACCTCATTTGAAGCAAAACTGATAGACAGTCTATCAACTGCCTGCAGAGTGCCAAAGGCCTTTGAAACATCGGTTAACTGAAGCACGAGCGGCTCCTCGAAAAACTCAATGAATGAGTCTATACACGAAAATAGAAAAATTATTCAAAGTTGTAGAAGAAACCTGACGCGATAAAAAGCGCGACGCTCAACCACGACACCCCATACCCAATCCGCGCAACCACCTTCCCCGTTGACTTGCCACCAATCCCAATTTTTCTCAATAAAATCGGCCCTAAAGATGCAATTAACGCGCCTAGCACCGCACCCGCAATGATCACGGGGCGACTGAGCAGGAATACAAGCGGATCCATTCCTAACCTCTAGGAAATCAGCCCCGCTGTTAGCCTTGCCGCGAGTAAGCCTCGAGGAAATCTGAGTTACCGGCACCGCCTTTGAAACTCTTGAGCGCCTCCTCATGCAGAATTTCCATCGCGTGTCGCTTGTACTCGTACGCCTCCGGTGAACTCAACATTTCCAGGTTGCGAGGTCTCTGCAGGTCTACCTGTATAAATTCCCGCACAGAAGTCGGTCGGTTAGATAAAATAATCAGGGAGTCCGCAAGAATAATCGCCTCTTCGAGTTCTGATGTGACGAACACGTTGGTCCTCGATTCCTGCTCACACAATCGGAGATAGAACTCCTGCATCAACTGACGCGTCATGGCATCCAATCCCCGAAATGGCTCATCCATGATCATCACCTGCGGCTGATTAATCAACGCCCTTGCGAGCTCTGCTCGTCGCTGCATGCCGCCCGATAACTGCAAGGGATACTTGTCTCGGAATTCCCGAAGCCCCACTGTATCAATGATCTTGTCCGCTGCAGCCTTTAGCGCGTCTGGCGCCATATCGCCTCTCAACTTAGGTCCAAAAGTCACATTCTGGTAAGTCGTCAACCACGGCATAAGCGCGGTTTCCTGAAAAACAACCAGCGCGTCTTTGCTAGGCCCCGAAACAGGTTTCCCGTTGAGCAAAATTTGGCCTTCATCAGGCCGCTCAAATCCTGCTAACAGATTAACGACTGTCGATTTACCACAGCCTGATGGACCCACGATTGCAGTCAGCTGATCTTTTTTAACCGAGAAACTGAGATTTTCAACAACCGTCTCTTTTTCCCAATCATCACCAAAAGCCTTGGTGACATTCCTCACTTCCATCATATTGTCAGATGCATCTGTCATTTATCTTCTCAACTTTTATATTCAGTGGATTGGTCTGGCATCTAAAACATGCGTCTCCATGGCATAGACAAATGACCAATATAGCGGATAAGACTGCTCGAAATATAACCGGCAAGTCCGATACTGATCATGCCCACAACGACTTGATCCATCACACCGCCCATGTACGAGCTCCAGATAAAGAATCCAAGTCCGCCGCCGCCTTGTTGGCCGCCGCCCGAAATCATCTCACCGGCGAGTACCACTTCCCAGGTAATACCCATACCCACCGCTGCCCCAATAAAAATCGAGGGCAGAGTTCCCGGCAAGATTATTTTTCTGAAAAGATCCCATTGAGTTGCCCCCATCGACTGTGCCGCCCGGAGATATTGGATATCGATCGAACGAGCGCCTCCGAGCACATTGATCACGATGGTGTAAAAGGCGCCTAGGAATGTCACAAACATGATCGACAGTTCGGTTGTCGGCCAAAATATGATTGAGGCCGGAACCCACGCGAGAGGCGGAATCGGTCGAAGAATCTCGAAGGGCGGAAAAAACATCCCTCTGAAGTACTTATTAACCGCCATCGCCAGCCCAAATGGTATGCCAATAATCATCGCAACCGTGAACCCAAGGAAAACTCGGCCTGTACTCAGGTACCAACTCTGCCAATAACCCGGCCATTGGCCCACCTCCATCCAGCTAACCGCAACCGCTGTCGGGGGGGCGATTTTCCCGATAAACGGAACCATCACTCCAAACCAGGATTTAAATTGCGACCCTATCTCCCACAAGACCACAAACGCGAGAATTGCGATGACCCCACGTCTAAACGTCTGATCTCGGAACAACCGGACCAATGCTGGCGTTTTTGCTTTCTTATCTACCATTCTAAAATCTCTGTTATCGGTATTCGATTATCGTTCGTTAAAGGCTTAAGCCAGTTCGCGCTCGCCGGCTTCAAATGCCTTAACAGCCTCTTCATGAACTGCCTCTTTCGTTTCTTCAACCAGAACCCGGAATTCTTCTGATGACAAGAGTCGATAGTCGCGTGGACGAGAAATCTTCACATCCACGATCTTCTTTGTTTTAGCGGGTCGAGTCGTCATAACGATGACGCGGTCGCCGAGGAAGATCGCTTCTTCAAGATCATGCGTTATAAAAAAGATGGTGACCTTGGTCCGATCGTATACCTCGAGAAGCGATTCATGCATTATGGATTTAGTTAACGCGTCCATTGCTCGATACGGCTCATCCAACAAGAGCACTTTGGGATCATTGATCAGTGCCCGCACAATTTCTGCACGTCGCGCCATCCCGGAGGACACTTCGCCTGGGTACTTGTCTGCGACACCCGACAAACCCGCCTCATCCAACATATGAATCGCTTTTTCGCGAGCCTCATTTTTTCCCAGAACACCTTGAACAACGGGCCCGTAGGCAACATTCTCAGCGAGCGTTTTCCAGGGAAATAGCGCACCGTTTTGAAAAACAACGACCCGATCTGCGCCCTGATCTGCCAAGGGCTTGGAAGGACCGCAAAGCATCTCACCATCAAGATCAATTTGACCTTCCGAAATTGAATGAAACCCGGCGATTGCGTTTAGCAACGTTGTTTTGCCGCATCCAGACGGTCCTACAATCATACAAACTTCGCCCCCGGCGATCTCTAACGAACAATCATCGACCGCTCGCACATTCACGCCGCCAGGATCATAAACCTTGCTGACATTGCGAATACTAATCGCGCCTCGAGAGTTAGCTGAATGGCTATTTGGGTTTGCGGTCATTACACACCTCCCTGGCCGAGGGCTTTTTGTCGGTATTGCATCATTCGGTTACCCGCGACTCTCACCATCGCTGAGGTCGTCCACCCTACAAAACCCAATGTCAGCATCGCCATCACCATCGTTGTGTATTTGTTAACCATGTATGAATCCATGATCATATAACCCAGACCATAGTCACCAGAAATCATCTCTGCCGCCACTAAAGAGAACCATGCGACGCCGATGCTAATTTGTAGTCCCGTAAAAATAAACGGCAGCGCGCCGGGCACGACAACATGGAAAAATACGTGGTGCTTCTTTGAGCCCAAACAGCCTGCTGCTCTGAAATAAGACTCGTCAATCGATTCGACGCCGAGCATCGTATTCAATGCGGTTACAAAAAAAGATGCGAGTGTCGCGAGGTAAATAATGGGCGTCTCAAAACCGGCGAACATCACGATTGCAAGGGGGACCCAA
>SHBR01000012.1 GCA_004212795.1 Candidatus Thioglobus sp. | reverse complement strand
AACTCTTTACCAGGGTTACGATGTTGCGGTTTGCGGTTTGCGTTGACCTCACTGCCACTGCGACCAGAACGTGACTGAAGTCGGGGAAGAAACTGATACTGCGTTTCTTTATGTTAGCGGCTTATCGGGTCTGTATTGGGCGCAAGATGGAGGAAGTCGATTAGTGACTGAAATCGCGCCAGGACGACTCATCGGTGATCTTGCGGTCATTCAAAACGATGCCATGGTGGCAACCCACCTGCTGCGATCGGTGGGAGGTCATTTAACGAACACGACATCTCGGTTGAGCACAATGAGAGCCTACGCTGTCGAACGTGGCGTCGATTTCGCTAATCTCGATGCTCCGATCGATAGTTTAAGCGAAGAAGAAAATTTGCAGGATTTGTAACTGCATGTATGCTAGTCAGTAAAGTAGTGTCAAAAATGCCGAATAATAAAAACTTTTTTCTACTCTGGCCCACGGTGTTAATGCGGGACCAGATACCATTAGATCCTCGGATTAATGAGATGTTGAGGAAAGAACTTTTACGTCTAGACGGTGAACTTGAGGGCATGACAACAGCCTATCGGGACACAAATCTGCTGTCCTCTGAGCATCCTGCGATTAGCTGGCTAAGAGACTGTATCCACCATGCCGTAACTCGTTACATCAAAAATAGCGAGATTGACTATGCGCTTGATTGGCACCTGCAAGGATGGGCAAACATTAATCGCTTCGGTGATTATCACAACCTGCATAATCATCCGCATGCTTGGCTCTCTGGAACCTACTATGTCGCAGTTCCCGAGACGCCGATCGACCTTCCCGGTCGTTCCGATCGGACACCGGGCGCAATATCTTTTTTTGATCCCCGGCCACAGGCGAACATGAACGCCATCAACAAAGATGGCCAAGTCGATCCCGAGCACCGGGTACAACCAAAGGTTGGCGAGATTCTATTGTGGCCCGCATTTTTGCATCACGCCGTTCATCCCAACCTGTCTGAAAACGAACGAATTTCGGTTTCTTTTAATGTTGTATTGCGCCAGCACGAGCAATATTTGCCAACACAATAGCCACCTCCACTCACGCCGGATTGGTATACTGGCGCTATCGTCCCCGTAGCTCAGCTAGGATAGAGCAATCGCCTCCTAAACGTATCTGGGCACCAGACAACGGAAACGGTCTGCGTGAATCTGCTCAAATTCGGTGAACCCTCAGCATGGAAGATGGTGGCAATACCGAGCCAAGCCCCAAAGGGAAGGTGTAGAGACTTGACGGGCAGCACCTAAGGGCGCAAGCGCCTACTGGTGAAGAGAAAGTCCAGACTCCAAACAGATAAATCTGGCGGCGAAAGCCGTAGGGGTAAGAAGCGATAGGTCGCAAGTTCGAATCTTGCCGGGGACGCCACTTATCATCAACAGTTACGTTGTGAATAACCTATTGGAAATCAACGAGTCACGTTAGCGTTTCGCCGATTATGATTCGAACGTCTTATGAGATAACGATAAGTGAATGAAGTCAACTTAGCCGACTACCCTGCCGCCGGATTTGGCCGAAGACTTGGGGCAATTTTTTATGATCTGATCGTATTGCTGGGAATTTTACTCATCGCGGGACTACCCCTGCCCCTGCTTGACTCTTTTACATCAGATATGCGGTGGGCAGCTTTTATCAAACCCACATACCTCCTCGGCGTCATCTTTTTATATCTTGGCGGATTTTGGGTATACGGGGGGCAAACCGTTGGAATGAAAGCCTGGAGACTGCGAATTATTTGTCAGAATGGTCAACCCCTGAGCTGGAAAAGAGCGCTGACACGATATCTGAGCGCGTGTGTATCGGTGGCCAGTTGTGGATTGGGATTTATTTGGGCAGTCTTTGATAGCAAGAAACAAGCCTGGCACGACAGACTCTCGGGGACGTATTTAGTTTGGCGTCCATCCTCTGATAAGCAAAAATTGGATATCTCATGATAAGCCTACTTAAAAAAATCGACAATTTTGTCTTACTGAATGCCAATATTTTTATCATGACATGTCTGGCGCTTGCCCTTCCCTTGAAAGCGATTGGGAACGTAACGACGGCGGCGCCGGAACCCGCCACCGGATGGCAAGGCAAACCGGAAGTTACTGCGAATCAATACATGGCAGTCACAGCAAATCCTATCGCTACTCAGGTCGCCGTCGACGTATTATCAACCGGTGGAAATGCAATCGACGCAATGGTTGCGGCACAACTGGTTCTCAATCTTGTCGAGCCTCAATCCTCGGGAATTGGTGGCGGGGCTTTTCTCGTTTATTGGGATGCCGAAAAGAAAATCTTGCAGACTTTTGACGGTCGCGAAACGGCGCCTGCGCTTGCTGATGAAGACTATTTTCGAAAACCCTCTGGCGATCTCCTAAAATGGTGGCAGGCTCGAATTGGTGGCCGCGCCGTTGGCGTACCAGGCACGCTTGATCTTTTACACATGGCTCACCGGCAATTCGGTGATCATCATTGGGCAGAGCTTTTTCAACCTGCTATAGATCTTGCGCGCGAAGGGTTTTCAGTTTCACCCAGACTATCTCGATCAATAGCAGGTGCCTCAAAATACCTGAAAACATTTCCCGAAGCGGCGGAATACTTCTTCACACAAGCCGCTGAACCTTTGCCTGTCGGGTACATTTTAAAGAACCCCGCATTTGCTGAAACGTTATCTTTAATTGCTAACAACGGTCCCAGCGTTTTCTACGATGGGCCGATTGGAGACAAGATTCTCGAATCCTTAAGTAATACATCCGAACTACCGTCGTTGATGACCAAAGATGATCTGCGCGCCTACCAGGCAATTCCACGGCCAGCGGTGTGTGTGCCTTTTAAAGGCTTTTCGATTTGCGGAATGGGTCCACCCAGTTCAGGCGCGCTAACGGTTGGGCAAATTTTGGGCATCAGCGAGCATTTCGATCTCCAGGGTATGGGACCCACTCCCGACGGCATTCATATCGTTCTCGAGGCGTCGCGCCTTGCTTTTGCGGATCGCGCCCGATTTATGGCGGATAGCGATTTTGTCTCTGTTCCGGTTGAAGGCTTAATTAATCCTGAATATTTAAAGAAACGCGCTGGCCTTGTTAAGACCGAAACGGCCATGGGTAAAGCTCAAGCTGGTAATCCGCCGGGGGCGGATCTAAGCCACGCGACTTTCTACCATCCTGAATCGGTGGGCACTAGCCACTTGAGCATTGTCGATCAACAGGGAAATATTGTCTCATTAACAACAACGATCGAGTCTGGATTCGGTAGCACAATCATGACACAAGGGTTTTTGCTTAATAACGAAATGACAGATTTCTCTTTTAGAAAAAGCGCCGGGAATAGACCTGTTGCCAACCGGGTTGAAGGTTCGAAGCGCCCTCGCAGTTCAATGGCACCCACCATCGTATTTAATGCAGATGGTGACCCTGTTTTAGTCGCCGGATCACCGGGTGGCAGCCGAATCATTTGCTATGTTGCCAAAACGATTGTCAACATACTCGAGTGGAACATGCGGCCTCAGGAAGCGGTATCAACGCCGCATTTTTGCAATCGAAACGGTAAAACAGATCTCGAATTTCAAACTTCCGAAACGACACGCAATGTTCTGATTTCGAGCGGTCATGATATCAGCATCAAGGAAATGAACAGCGGGCTACATGTCATCCAGATTTTGCCTGACGGCCAACTGATTGGCGGCGCGGATCCTCGTCGCGAGGGACTGGCAAAAGGAAATTAAACCTCTAATGCTTCGATGACTTTGTGGTGGTATTTGGTACCGTCGAAATCACTCATCTCCCGCAGACCCGTGGGACTCGTAATATTCACCTCAATTAGCATTCCGCCAATTACATCAATACCTGCGAATCGGACACCATAGGCGATAAGATCATCTTTGACGGCATCACATATTTCCTGATCTCTATGATCGAGCTCCGCACTTATTGCCCGACCTCCTTGATCAAGATTATTGAGCTCCCCATCTTCCGCATGAACCCGTAAAATTGCGCCGAGCGGCTTACCATCCAATAAAAGAATACGTTTATCTCCATCTCGAGCTGCGGGCAAATACTCCTGCACCACCACCCAATGCCGGCCACCCCGTGTCGCTCGGTCAATGTCACCCTCCCGGGTTTCTGCCGACACGGTGTTATCCAGAAAAATAATACCCTTGCCGCCATGCCCATCCACAGGCTTAATCGTAATTCGATCATGCGCTGAAAGAAATTTCTGAATGTCCATTGAATTACGTGATACCAACGTGCGCGGCGTAAAGTGTGGATATCGGAGTGCGGCAAGTTTTTCATTCCAGTCGCGCACAGTAGAGGGTCGGTTAATAATCTGCACGCGATCCGGCAAGCAATCGAGCAGCAACGTCACATAGAAATAACCCCTGTCGAACGGCGGATCTGTACGAATCCAAACAACATCCATAGTCGCGAGCGAGACAATTTCGGTCGATAGTGTTTCAAACGGATGATCAGGGTCATCTAAAACATCAACATTTGTGGCTGACGCCCAAGCTTGATCATGTCGAAGATGCAAAGCGCTGGGATCAACGTAAAACACATCATGACCACGTTCGCGCGCAGCCAGCATTAGAAAATAGGTTGTATCCTTGTGGGGCTTGACCCGCTCAAGCGGGTCCATAACAAAAGCGTGTCTCATTCGGTCAGCATATCATTTTTTGCAATTTGCCAGATCACTTTCGACGACGACTGTTACGGCTTCGGCGAGGATTGGCATCTGTCTCCGGTAGACTGCCCGTCGACGTACACACAGCTCTTGTTCCCGCAGTAACCGGCCCCAAGATATCGACGATGGTGTCAATCTCGGGCGGGGTTCTCACTTGATGAGCGACTAATGCATCCCGCATTGCAGCTAAGTGCGTTGGTGTCGTGCCGCAACACCCGCCAATAATTCGCGCACCGATATCTCGAGCAAGACACGCATACTCGGCCATCAACTCCGGGGTACCACTGTATTTGATTTCACCGTCTACGAATTGGGGAATCCCGCAATTTCCTTTTGCGACCAGAATATCCTGAGGGCTCGAGTGTCGCCTCATCGCTGAGATTGTTCCGATAAGGTCTGCTGCGCCAACGCCACAATTCGCGCCGTACGCGGCTAGTCGCGGCACGGTTGCGTGGTAAATATCGACCAGTTGAGCTGGCGGCACGCCCATCATTGTGCTTCCGTTGGTATCAAATGTCATCGTCGCCACGATGGGAGCCTCCGCTTTCGCAGCACCCACCCCTGCCGCCTGAAGCTCCTCCTTAGATGACATGGTTTCAAGCCAGATGATATCTACACCTCCGTCGACCAGAGCGGCTGCTTGCTCCTCGAACGCCGCAGTGGCGTCAGCGATACTCAACGATCCAATCGGTTCAAGAATTTCACCCGTTGGTCCAATCGATCCTGCAATAATAACCTGGCGTTCCGAAACATCTGCGATCCCACGCGCAATCTGAGCCGCTGCATAATTAAGCTCTCTTACCCTACTTTCAGCTTGATGAAGCTTAAGCCGGTAAGCGGAACCTCCAAAGCTATTGGTCAAAATAATATCAGCTCCCGACTCAACAAACTGACGGTGCAAAGAAGCGACTCGATCAGGATGATCGATATTCCAAAGCTCTGGTGAATCACCGGACTGTAATCCCATCGCAAAATAATTAGTGCCGGTCGCACCATCAGCAAGCAGCCAATCTCGCTCGTTCAAAACCTTTTCCCATCGACTCGGTGACATTACTTATCTCCTTATTCGCTCGGATAAATAGGTAATTGAAATGCCTGCGCAAAACAAAACCCGCGTCAGCTTTCGCTAAAGCGGGCTCTATAGTCACCACTCGCTTTAGCAAACTTGTATAGCGCCCGCAAGCTGATGATCAAATCGGCGCTTAAAAGAATTATAACAAGGTCGTGGGCAAATTCCCACTACAAAGGTGGGCAAAGACGTCAGAAAATACGAGCAAGTGGATTTTTCGGGTCAATTCCATCCATAAACGGTTTTCGCCGGTCGGGATTAGTGAGTTGGTAGATTGTCCCGAGCCAGTTGTTAAATACGATTTTCCCGGTATCGCCCCAGGTGTTATCGACAAGGATATCGGATTCGGGGAATTCCCGACAGTCGATTCCCAGACGCCGGGCTTCCTCAGCATCCGCGCGATACTGATCTAACACCGGAATCATTTCAGGCATGAAATAGTGCGTCGGGAATGGTGGATATCGATCGACCTCACCGGCTAGGAAGCGATTTACCTCTCGCTTGTATTCCTTTAGAAGTGAGAAGTTATCGTACTCAGGATGCCCTTGAAAGAATATTAATCGAAGACCATCTGCACTCGTTGCTAAGTGCACGCCAGCCTCTTCGCTTTCGACCAACACCTGTTGCCCCACACTTCGCATATCAATTGCGCTGATATCATTCCATCTAGAATGTGGCACGTCAAAGCGGCTATTAATATTTCGAACCAGTGGATGATCAGCTACGACGCGATTAGGAAATACACCCCAACGCTTTTCAGATAACGGTCGTCGAGACACCTTGTGCAGGTGGAGAAACGCGGCATGTGTTGCCAGGCATGCGCACAACGTTGATGTAACATGTTCATTTGCCCAGTCCAACGTCTCCACCATGGGCCCCCAAAACGACTCGTCGGGAAGTTCAGCGCAAACAGGATTTGCACCGCTCACAATCAGTGCATCTAATCCATCCAGCTTTAGCTGATCAAAATCATAATAATACTTGTCAATATGCCGCTTGGCGTCAGCTCCTCTTTTAATCTGAGGCGGTGAGAAAGGATAAACATAAAACTGTGCGATCCGATTGCAGCCGCCAATTAACCTGAGAAATTGACGCTCTGTCGCCGCCATCGCTGCGTCAGGCATATTATTCATTAATCCAATATGTAACTCTCGAATATCCTGCGAAACAGCGCGATCCCGCGAGAGCACATCGCCCCCTTCCAAGCGAAATCGTTCAAAACTGGGTAACCCCGTGTTGGCAACTATCGGCATCTCTATCCCAATGCCTCACAGATTAATTCAATAAGTTCAGTCTCTCCATGAATCTCGTCAATACGGTCTGCGGGTAACACCACGCCGAACTCTTCCGCAATTCGCTCATAGCGGGGGAGTCGATGGTTAACTAATCGAGGGAAAATCCAACGAAACAGATCGCTCGGAACAATCTCATTAGGATGAGACAAGCTAAACTCCTCTAAATACTCCGGAAGCACGTGATCAAGGAATTCGCTTCGATAATACATGGGCTTGGGTTCATCCATCGACCGCTCGATAATTTTTTCGAGCATCTCGTCGGACGGTTTTAAATAAACAATCAACGTATCTTCAGCAAGCTGCTCTAAGACACCAGGCTCATCAAGCTCGCAAAGACTCCCTCCCGCATCGTTAATAAAATGGGGGTAACCGTAAATCTCTGAAGATTTATCAATAAATTCACGAACATCCAGCATCGAACAAACCTCTGCATCACGATGGAGCGCTTGTCGACGCTTAAATTCGTCAATCCCTAATCCACCCAACGCCGGGTCGCCAACCATACCCAAGAAACCAGAAAGCGGTTTCAAATTGTTTATCGTAATGTTGTTACACAAATAAATAGAGTCAGAACGCAACAATTCGGCCAGAAGTGGAGACTTCATCGCCTCCCGTTTTGCGTTGTCGAGGATGGCTTCACCAAGATAACGGGTACCAATTCGATAATCGCCAGAATAATGAAACCAAGTGCGCTGCGGCAGCCTGGATGCAAGTGTTGTTTTCCCGGCTCCAGACATTCCGAGAAGTGTGATCGCTTTATGGGGCGACGTCCAGAATTCAGCACCGGATAGATTATTTCGATACATACTATTGACAGCCTTCAATCCAAACTAATTTTTCCAATGCCGATCTCAACCCATCAGGCAAAGCACAAGGTCGACGATCATCGCGCTTCACATAAACATGCGTAAACCCGCCAATCGCTACTGCTTCATCATTGTCGTGTGCAAATAGGCCCACCGAGTACGTCACGCTAGAATTTCCTATCCGGTCAACTCTCAATCCGCAGTCTACCCGCCCAGGATAATTTAGGGGCGCAAAAAACTGGCATTGCGATGACACGACAAGGCCAATGAGGTCACCGTTTTGAATATCAATCAGTCTTTTCTCGATCAGAAACTGGTTAACAACGCTATCAATATAGGTGAAATAAACGGCATTATTGACATGTCCATAAATGTCGTTATCTCCCCAGCGGGTACTAATCGACTGCCAATAAAAAAAATCCTTGCGCCCGGCACTCAAGCCTGAAGCCGTTGCTGAACGGTTCAACCCCCAACCCTAACCACTGTTCGACCGACTACTGAACCGGTTAAATACTCATCAAAGGCATTGGGTAAATCCGCAAAATCAATTGTTCGAGGCGCGATCAGGTCCAAGTGAGCAGGTTTTAAATCCTCGCTCAAGCGCTTCCATGCTTTGTTCCGCAGACTGGAAGGCATTTCAATTGAGTTGATTCCGAGCAATGAAACACCTCTTAAAATAAATGGCATGACCGTGGTTTCGAGTTTAATTCCACTCGCATTACCGATCGAGGCGATGCTGCCCCACGGCTGAACCGTTCGGGTGAGCCATCCTAAAGTTTCTCCACCCACATTGTCGACAGCCCCACCCCAAAGACCTTTCTCGAGCGGTCGACTACCCATCTCAACCGAATGCCGATCAATAAAATCTGACGCACCGAGTTGACGAAGATATTCATGTTGATCTGACTTTCCGGTTAAAGCAACCACTTCAAACCCTTTTGCCGACAACATATCAATCACAATACTGCCAACCCCGCCAGTAGCGCCCGTGACAATCATCTGGCCCTGAGATGGATCCTGTCCGTTCTCCTCCAGACGAATCATTGCAATCGCAGCCGTGAAGCCCGCCGTTCCAATCGCCATCACTTCTCGCAGATCAAGACTGTCTGGCACATTGACCACACATTCGCCCGGCACTCGCGCGACCTCAGAGAATCCGCCATCACGGGTTTCAGACAACCCACACCCGCAAACGAGCACCTTTTGCCCTACACTAAAATTTGGACTTTCACTGCTTTCCACTACACCGGAAAAATCAATACCGCCGTTTAATTCTGGCGCTCTCAGAATTTTTGCTGCGCCGGTAGCTGCAAGTGCATCTTTAAAATTAATACCTGAGTAGGCCACCCGCACGACGACATCGCCGTCAGTCAGGTTTTCCACTTCTAAATCTTCAAAACCGGTGCTGACACCTTTTTCTTGTTGGTGTATTCTGAAAGCCTTAAAAGGCATAGTCTGATCTCCATATAGGTCGGCGATGTCTCTAGTTATGGGCCGACAGAAAAATTATCCTAAATTCTAACGCGTCAATTCATGCCAAAGCCAATTTGATAACTTGATGAACCTCAAGTTTGCCGATATCTTAATTTTTTTACCTCAATTACCGCGAGTCAAAAATGCCCGAAGATACGTTATTTAGCAAGATTGTTAGGCGGGAAATCCCTGCCGATATTGTTTTCCAAGACGACCAAGTGACGGCTTTTCGGGACATCAATCCTCAAGCGCCGACTCATATCTTGATCGTGCCTAACAAAATCATCCCGACGGTTAACGATGTCACCACCGAAGACGAGGCGACCCTCGGACATCTATTTATAGTGGCTCATCAGATCGCCAAATCCGAAGGGATCGACTCTAATGGTTACCGACTTCTGATAAATTGCGGTCAACATGCGAATCAAGAAGTTTTTCATTTACACATGCACCTGTTGGGGGGCCGCCCACTTGGACCCATGCTAAAACTGCCGTCCTAAGCCTGATCGACTATTGATTGCCTGCGCTTCTCTTCAAGTTCACGCAACGCGACGCGGCGAATTTTACCTGTCGTGGTCATAGGCAACTGCGCAAGAAACTCGATTTCCCGCGGATACTCATACTCGGACCGCTCACGGCGAACTTGGCTCTGAATCTCTTTTTTCAAAGCCTCCGATGACTGATGCCCCGGGGCCAGCACGACAAAGGCTTTGATTATTTCACCTCGCAGTTCATCAGGTATACCGACCACCGCTGCTTGAGAGACTGAAGGATTTTTCAAGAGGCAATCTTCGATCTCACCAGGGCCGATTCTGTGACCTGCACTTGAAATCACATCATCTTTGCGACCCATGAACCAAAGATATCCATCTGAATCGCGGTAGCCAAGGTCGCCCGTCGACCACCATGGGCCAATAAACTTGTCCCGAGTTGCCTGATCACGATTCCAGTAGCCCAAAAACATAACGGGGTCATCTCGCCAAGCGCATAGTTCGCCTATCTCACCATCTGCCAACACATTTCCATTTTCGTCAATCGGCTCAACGCGATGACCGGGATAGGGCTTGCCCATCGCTCCGGGCTTGACCGTCATAATGCTTGAACAATTTCCGACGAGATAGTTGAATTCTGTTTGGCCCCACATCTCGTTCACTTTGACATGCAGTACCTCCTCAGCCCACTGAAAAATATGGGCCCCCATCGATTCCCCCGCCGACATGATGCTTCGAAAATCAAGGCTTTTAATTGATTTATCCGAGACTTGGCGGAGCATCTTCAATGCAGTTGGCGGGATAAACGCATTTTTGACCCGATAATGACTCACGAGATCACACGCTCGCTCAGGATCGAATTTTCCACCATCAAATCCCAGCACCGGGCGCCCATAAAACCAGGACGGCATCAAGCCATCAAGCAGTCCACCGGTCCACGCCCAGTCAGCTGGTGTCCACATGAGGTCATCGGGCTGCGGGAAGAAATTCTGTGAAAGCTCAAATCCGGTTAAATTACCAAGAAGACACCGATGCGCTAACACGGCGCCTTTTGGTGGCCCCGTTGTCCCGGACGTATAAATCACAAGCGCCGGATCATTAGCCTGCGTGACAACCGAACTAAACTGATCGGATGCCTTATCGATTAACGCCCAGAATCCCGATTCACGATCGTCGCAATTAATAATCGTTTCAAGATTAGGTAGATCAGGGCCAAGCTGCTGTAGCACCTCCGATGCCTCTTTCGTTGTAATCACAAAACGGGCACCACTATCCTCCAGTCGATAACGAAGGGCTTCTGATCCAAAGAGGATTGAGAGTGGTAACGACAATGCGCCCGCTTTCCACGCCGCAAGATGGGTGATCCCAGTTTCCACTCTCTGCGGCAATAAAATCGCAACCCTGTCACCGGGTTTTAATCCCAAACTGATTAGCACATTTGCCAATCGGTTCGAGAGTTTTTCGAGATCGCCGAATGTATAGCGTGCCGACTCTCCACGATCATTTTCACAGAAAAGTGCAACTTGTTTGGAGATCTTTTTGTGACGCCCGCACACGGCTTCCGCTAGATTAAAATTGGCAGGAATTTTCCAGGAAAAAGATGCTCCAATGTCATCAAAATTGCCTGCAGAACGATCAAAAAAGGTATCGACTATTTTCATGCCCAAATATTACTTCTAAACCCAGAAAAAAATCGACAATGAATTATCGACAACAAAACTAATATTTCAGGCCGATAAAAATACGTCGCATTCAGCGTCCGGCGAAAACAAAGCGTGTCGTACTGGGAATTGACTTTCGGGACCCGGTTGCGCAGCTTGATCAAAAATATCTCGCTTTTCTGCTCCTAACACGGGCAACACGATATGGCGGGATTCGCGAATTACGCAGGGGCTCAAGCTTATTCGTTCAAAGGGCGCAACCGGAGCAGTTGACGCCACCACCCGCAACTTGGCCTCCTGATTTTCCACGCCGCCCGGAAAGAGCGACGCAATATGACCGTCTAGCCCCATACTCACCAAGAGTGTATCCACCGGAAACTGTAGCGTTTCAAGCTGATCATCAATAAAAGTTAACGCATCTTGCGGATGACTATGATGCGTTTTAAGTGAAAATAATTCCGCATCTGCAGCATGATTCTGCAACAGTTTTTTTCGAACCAAAGACTCGTTACTGTGCTCACTCTCTAGCGACACCCATCGATCATCAACAAGAACAACGCGGACTAATGACCAGGAAATGGGCGCCTCGGATAGTATTGGAAAGATTAACTCAGCGCTGCTACCACCACATACTCCCAAAGTTGCCCGCCCTTTTACCGAAAGTGCCCTGCTTAAACTGGTGGCAATAGATTCTGCTGCTGACTGCACAGCGGTGCGTTTGTTATTGAACTGTCGGGCTTTAAAGGCTGCAGTCAATGCTTTGGTTTCGGTCTTCGGATGGTCAAGAGCGTAGCGGCGGCAAACAATACCGAAGCCACAACCACGATGCTGGGGCCTGTCGGTGTATCCCAATAAAAAGAGGCGGAAAGTCCTCCAACAACCGCTATCACCGCCGCGGTTACTGCTACCCCTGCCATCCACTCAGGGGTTCGGGAAATAGGCCGTGCGGCGGCAGCAGGAATAATCAGCATCGCGGTGATCAGCAAGGCACCCACAATCTTGATCGCCACCGCAACCAGGACGGCCAATATGCCCACCAGTATCATACTCTCACGTCGAGTATCGACCCCCCGAGCAGCTGCAAGGTCAACATTCAAGGTTAACAGTAGCAGTCTCTCCCACCGCAACCAAAGCACCAGCAAAACAAGCGCTGACCCCATACAAATGACGAGCAGATCGATCCTACCGACGGCAAGAATGTCTCCAAAAAGATAGGCGCTTAAATCTACGCGAACCCCGGGGATAAAGGTAATTGCTACCAGTCCAAGAGCCAGAGCGCCATGAGCTGCCACGCCAAGAAGAGTGTCGACGGCAAACATCCTTCCAGAAAGAGAAAGAATCATAAAAGCCATCGCGAGCGCAGCCACCATCACACCAATGAAAACAGAGATAGAGAAAGCAAGCGATAAGGCGACACCTAAGATTGCGGCGTGCGCTGTAGCATCCCCAAAATATGCCATCCGGCGCCAGACGACAAAGCAACCGAGCGGTCCCGAGGCTAAAGCGAGAGCGATACCGGCAAGGGCCGAACGCCAAAGAAAATCATCCAGTATCACTTTCGCAATTCCCTGCTTGATCATGTCGATGATCATGTTCATGTCGATACAGTGCTAATGCGCCCTCAGTGTCCTGCCCGAACAACGCTTGATACTCTGGCGCGGCAGAAACCCGTGTAGGGGTGCCTTGACAACAAACATGCCCGTTTAAGCAGATCACATGATCAGACGACCGCATCACCACGTGCAGATCATGACTTACCATAAGTACGGCACAGTCAAGATCCTCACGGACACCTTCAATAAGTCGGTAGAAAGATGCGACTGCCGGCTGATCTAGACCCTGGGTTGGCTCATCCAGCACTAGCAGATCAGGCCGAACTAATAGTGCGTGAGCGAGCAATGCCCTCTGAAACTCTCCACCCGAAAGGGATGTCATCTGTTGTCCTAGCAAATTGGTTATCCCAACCTGATCGGCGACCTTGGAGTGTTTTTCCCCACCGTTAGATCCGGATAAACTGAGCCATCGGGAAACCGTCAGCGGCATGGCTTGATCAATAGCAAGTCGTTGTGGCACGTAACCGATCTTCAAACCCGCCTGGCGCAAGACGGCCCCCTCAGACGGCGCCTGCGCGCCAATCAGTATTTTGAGTAGCGTAGTTTTACCAGAGCCATTGGGTCCAACAACGGTAACGATTTCACGTCTCCGGATAGAAAGATCAACACCATCCAGAATTCGTCGCGATCCAACGCGTACGCCAACTCCTTGAGTCTGAATAAGGCTCACAACGGTGCTCGCTCACGACACGCGGCACACAACCCCTCCACCTCTACCACCGTATGGCGGATATCAAATCCGATCGCACGAGCCGTTCGATCAAGTGAGCTACCTTGGGACTTGATCGAAGTCTCTGCAACTTGCTCACAGTCATTGCAGATCATAAAGATTGGCGAATGTTTTGCGTGTGGCTGACTACACGCCACAAATGCATTTATTTTTTCAATACGATGGGCCAATCCATTTTCGACAAGAAAATCAAGCGCGCGGTATGCAACAGGGGGCTGCGCCCGAAACCCTGAGGTCGAGAGCTCTGCCAAGATGTCATACGCACCAAGCGGCGCGTGTGACTTTAGTAACAGCTTAAGTACTTTCTCACGCACTGGCGTCAGCCGAAGCCCCCGCTCGGCACAAAGGTCACGTGCTGCATCCAGTAGCAAACTTGCGCACTTTGCGTGGTCGTGTTCACGAAAAGTTACCGCCAAAGACCCTATCTCATCTTTTTTGGATTTCATATTTAAGCCGGCATGATTAGGGGTTCACACATTGTGCAATGCTTAGAGAGATATTTTCAAGCAATTCTGGATACAAGGTCGTACCCAACTCGAGGTCTATCCCAATCGGGTCTACAACGCCGATCGTAGGCTTGAAACCGCCGAATACGCTATCGACGATTTTTGACGAATACTGCGGCTCTGTCAGCACACAACTTATCCCTTGAGCCCCAAATAAAGCTTTCAATTCACTCAGTCTTTTGGCACTCGGTTTTGACGCATCGCCCAAGGATATCGACCCTACCGCAACTCGATTAAAGCGTTTCTCAAAATATTGGTACGCATCGTGATAGACAAGAAATCCGTTATCTTTGCCCGATGCTAGATGACCCTCTGCTTGAGCCATTGCAAGCGTGATTGTTCGACTTGAGGACCTCGCGTTTTCGTCGTAGCGATCGGCATTTTTGGGATCAATTCGAGTCAGTTCGGAAGCAATTGCATAAAGCCAAAGCTTAGCATTCATAGGGTCAAGCCACACGTGAGGATCAACCCCGTCATGATCATGATGCGCGTGATCGTCATGCCCTTCTTCGTCGTGATCGTCATGCCCTTCTTCGTCGTGATCGTCATGACCTTCTTCGTCGTGATCGTCGTGGCCTTCTTCGTCGTGATCGTCATGACCTTCTTCGTCGTGATCGTCGTGGCCTTCTTCGTCGTGACCGTCAAAGATCGGTCCTTCCCGATAGGCCAACTGCATTATGTTGTCCACTTTCGAAAGATCTAGCGCGCTTGCGGATGCTGCAAGTGTTTCAAGAACGGGCTCTAACCAAGGAGACATATCGTGACCAACATAAACGACCAGTTGCGCCTCCTGTAGGGCTTCGGCCTCAGAGGGTCGCATCGAATAATGGTGTGGAGAAATATTTTGCGGAACCAGCAGTTGCGGCTGACCAACCCCATCCATTACCATAGAAACAAGCGAATGAATCGGTGCAATATCAGCAACAACCCGCGGTCCGTCTGCGTTCGCTGAGCCACTGAATAACATCAAGGGTAGTAACAGGTGAGAAAGCGTTCTAAGTTTTTTTTGTTTCATTGATATGCTCGTTCAAGTCAAAAGCGAAGCGAAGTTAATGTTATATTATAACATTGTTGTTGACCCAGGCTGCATTATTTGAAGACTTTTTTATTTCATCGACGCGTGAAGAAAATCTACCCTAATCGTATTTAGCTAATGATTATCAACCGGAAAAACTGAGGAGAAGTGCACGTGTCGATTGAAGAAGGCAAAAAAGCCCCCGCATTCACGCTAGAGAATGAAAAAAATCAGAAGGTGAAATTGTCAGACCTCTCTGGGAAATGGGTCGTGCTGTACTTCTATCCAAAAGACGATACACCCGGTTGTACGATTGAGGCCAAGGATTTCACGCGTGATTTGAAGCATTTTGAAAAACTAGGTGCCACCGTCCTCGGTTGCAGTCCAGATTCGGTCGAATCACATCAAAAATTCATTAACAAATACAAACTCAGTATCAGCTTATTATCTGACCCAAGCCACAAAATGATGAGTCGTTACGACGCTTGGGGAGAGAAAAACATGTATGGAAAAATTACCGAGGGCGTCATTCGGTCAACGGTGCTAATCGACCCCAAAGGCAAGGTGGCAAAACACTGGCGACGCGTTTCTACAAAAGGACACGCAGAGTCCGTACAGAAAACGCTGACAGCACTTTCCAGCTAACGGCCAACACGCGTCAATGTTGAAGTGTTTAAGCCTGAGGGCGAGATTTGCTACCAGTACTTGAGCGCGTCTGTGTATAACAGAGCAAGATCGCCGTCTTTTAGCACTCTTGGCGATACCGCTAAAAGGCGTTCTTGAGCACTGGCAGCCTCAGCAAGCGTTGACACATCGGAAGCGTCAAAGCCAACCCCCGAGATACCGTTTGGTATACCGGTTTCTCGCATCATATTTTCAAGATGACTCGCCAGAATCTCTCCGGCATCTATCTCTGATACGTTTTTAGTGTCGGCCCCAAGCAAGCTGGCGCCATCCAGATGGCGCTCGGGACACCCGACTCCAGTGAATCGGTATGCTGCAGGTGCATTTAAGATAACCGACACCCCATGGGGACAAATCGGCTGGTCGTCGGGATAGCCACTCGGCTGGTAGTCTTTGATTTTCCCCGATACCGGGTAGGACATTGCGTGAGGCAAATGACATCCCGCATTACCAAATCCGATTCCGGCCAATGTGGCGGCATACATCATATTATGTCTGGCGCCTGAGGCCGATGGGTTGGTGACAGCAGAAACAAGGTTCTCGCCGGCAATTCGCAACGCCTCTCGACAGAAAAGATCACTGAAAGGATTTGCTCCCTGAGTCATGGGTCTTGGCAGGCTGTGAGTTGTTGGTTGACGATCGGAATAAGGCTTTGCAGTCAGCGCCTCAAGCGCGTGACTGATTGCATCAAAGCCGGTCGCAGCCAATACAGATGTTGGCAGCGTTTCCGTCCAACGGGGATCCACAATGGCTCGATCGGGGAGCATTGCTCTTGATGCAATACCGGTCTTACAGGCTATCTCGAGGAAATCAAATACCGCGATTCCGGTTGCCTCGCTTCCGGTCCCGGCTGTTGTGGGGCACGCAATATGCGGTCTCAATGCTCCTGGTACCGAGCGACCCTCGCCAATTGGCGCGTTAACATAATCAAGAAAATCAGCGGGATAAGTACTATATAGGTTGGCGGCCTTGCAGGTATCAATAACAGACCCGCCACCAATGGAGATGAAACCATCCAGATTCTCGTCAATTGCAAATGCTGCGGCTTCTTGAAATGAGCGATTAGTCGGCTCAACGCGAGTCTGATCATAAACAACAGGAGTCAATCCGGATTGCTCTAGCGATTGAATCGCCTCCTGGAACAACTCAATCTGACAAACCCGCGTGTCAGTAAATACACCGACTCGGGATAGTCCAAACGACATTGCTTCGATCCCCAACTCCCGTGTGACACCCGCTCCATAGCGTAGCCGGCTAACATCTCCGGAGAAAATATTCTCCTGGCCGGAGCTCAGCTGATAGTAGTGACAACAGGTCATTTTTTGTTTTCAGCGCGTCAGAGTTTTACCGCGTTTGGGCTTTTGTGAGGGCTTGGTCGATATCCCACAAGATATCATCTAACGTTTCGAGACCAACTGACATACGAATCATATCCGGCGACACGCCGGCACTTGCTTGCTCTTCCTCGTTCAACTGACGATGAGTCGTTGAAGCCGGGTGGATCACCAGTGTTTTAGCATCACCAACGTTTGCCAGATGACTCAAGAATTGAGCGCCTTCAATAAACTTTATGCCCGCGGCTTCTCCCCCTTTAATTCCGAAGGTCAACACACCACCTGCTCCTTTAGGAAGATACTTCTTCGCAAGGGAATGGTAAGGGTTATCTTCAAGTCCGGCGTACTTCACCCAGGAGACGGCAGAGTGATCTCTTAAGAATTGAGCAACTGCTAGGGTATTAGCGCAATGGCGATCCATCCGAAGGGGTAAGGTCTCTAGCCCTTGAATAAATAAAAAAGCGCTCAGCGGACTCATCGATGGTCCAAGCGTGCGCAAGGTCTCCATTCGGGCTTTCGTAATAAATCCAAAATCACCGAAGGTTTCATAAAAGCGGATACCGTGGTAGCCCTTCGACGGCTCGGTCATTCCTGGAAATTTGCCGTTATTCCAGTTGAATTTTCCTGATTCAACAACGGCTCCCCCGATCGATGTCCCATGCCCCCCGATCCACTTCGTCACCGAGTGCACCACAATATCGGCCCCGTGTTCGAATGGCCGACAAAGATACGGGGTGCCAAAAGTGTTATCCATCACCAAAGGAACGCCTGCATCGTGGGCAATTTCTGCCACCGCAGAAATATCCAGTACGTTGTTGAGCGGATTGCCAATCGTCTCGGCATAAATCGCTTTTGTAGAAGGCGTGATCGCGCTGGCAAAGTTTTCTGGATTGTCCGGATTAACAAAAATCGTGTTAATGCCCATTCGGCGAAATGTGTAATCAAACTGGGAGTATGTTCCCCCATACAACGTGCTGGCGGCGACAAGCTCATCTCCCGCCTCAAGCAATGTAAGCAGCGCGACCATCTGGGCCGCCATCCCCGAACCGACGACCAAGCCTGCCCGGCCTCCCTCGAGCGTCGCGAGACGCTCCTCCAGAACCGCGTTGGTCGGGTTCATCATTCTCGAATAAACGTTACCAAAGGTCTGGAGGTTAAAGAGGCTCGCCGCATGATCCGTACTATCAAATACGTAAGACGACGTTTGATAGATCGGCGTTGCGCGCGACGCTGTTGCCGCATCAGGCAATTGCCCTGCATGAAGACAAAGCGTTTCAAATCCGAATTCACGATCAGCCATAAGAAATTCTCAATAGACAAGCCATTTCGGCCGCTTCGCAGAAATGACATTAGTTGTGATGCCAAGCAGGTTAAGACCGCCTAACAATCTAGCGTGTTCAATTTTTACACAACGGTCTGAAACAACTTCAAGTCCGCCCTGCTCGGCGATGTCGACAGCTGAATCATTTAAAACACCCAGTTGCAACCAAAACACCTTGGCGCCAATTTTTACCGCGCTTTCGGCTAGCTTCGGCGCTGCCTCAGGCCTCTGGAAAATATCTACCATCTCAACCCCCAAATCGGATGGAATCGCCTCGAGAGACGGATAACAAACTTCTCCCAGGACTTCCTCGTAATTGGGGTTAACCGGGATGATCCGGTAGCCATGGTCCTGCATATATTTGGCCGCAAAAAAACTCGGGCGCCACCAGTTTGCGGAAAGTCCAACAACCGCAATGACCTTGTTCTCGACCAACACCCTTCGAACGTCTTCAATATCTGTAATCATTTTATTCTCGAATTATGATTCTAGTTTTTCTATCCCGAATCGCTCCAACCCTATCAGAAACCATTATCCAGAAATCACCCAGCCGCGCAAAACTCTGCATAAAAAGCTTGGGGCCTCAATTATAAAAACGATCGTCGCACATGTTTAAGTCCGCGATCGTATAAAAACTGCTTCAGAAAAAACTTGAATTACGTTGCTCTCGAACGGTCGCCCTGCCGTCAGCACGGGAATCGCCCAATAACTTGTGGTTTCTTTCCCACTAATCAACATGAATTCCTTGCCAAAATTGTAAAAAAGATAAAAATTTCAAGTTATTCCGCCTATTATCAATTGTAATGGGTTTTAAATGGTTTTTATCCCATTTTTATACTTTTTATTTTCCTGAAAGAAAAAGTTTTACTTTATTGGAATTTTTCCATAAGGTAAGCGCAATTGGGCTTTGATTTGATCGAAGCAGGCTCGGACCCAGTATCAACTATTACCCACGGCGCAATGATATGAATGAACAATCTACAGAGACCGCGGTTCATGACTCGAGTGACGTCGTCGAGTCCCTGCTTCGCGATATTGAAAACTTTTGCCAATCTCAGAAAGTCGCTGAAACGACCTTCGGTCGGCAGGCGGTTAATGATGGGAAGCTTTGTCACCGGCTGCGCAGTGGTAAGGGCGTCACACTCAGAACCGTTAACCGAATTCAACAATTCATCAAAGAGAATGATAATTCGCCGAAGGACAATGAGCAATCTGACGCAGTCCCATCGGCTGAAGCTTTATCAGGTACCGGAGTATCGGAATTTCATTCAGAAAAGAAGCAGGGGCGACCCTTTCGGTTTTATGATAACCGTCAAAAATATCTTGGCTTTGTCAACACAACTGATGAAAAATGGAAAGTCGCCGAGAGAGCATCTCATGAGTTATCGCATGTACAGCCTGCTCCGCCTGCACTTCGAATCTTCGATGCCGGCATTGGTGACGGCTCTGTCCTCAGCCATCTCCTACGAGCCACTCATCAGAAATTTCCGACCATACCGTTCTTTGTCGCCGGTAAGGAAATCAGTCTCGAAGATGTAAGGCTATGCCTCGAAAATCTCCCCGATCGATTCGCCGAGCATCCGGCAAGCGTCATTTGCATTACGAACCTCTTTTATAGTGAAGCGCCATGGCTTATGCCAGGCAATATCGACTCAGCAGCCGCGCTTAATTGGCATGAGATCGCGCTGCACGGATCATCTTCCCAGGCTTACGGAGAACAATTACGCGCGATTGACGACCTTCTCGTGAACGGTTGGGAAGTTAAAGTTAGCGAAAAATCAGGCAATCCGCAGTACGTTCGGCCATCAGTGCTGGTGATTTTCAGGGAAGATTGCCGGTTTCTGCTCGACTCGGTCATTCCAAAACGAGGGCAGGTATCGGGAGATTACGATCTCATCCTGGCAGCTCAGCCGTGGCGTGCGCGAATGAGCGCAAAGTTTAAAGCAGAGAAGGTTCTGGAACCGCTTGTCCGAAGCCTCCGTCCGGGCGGTCGATTGCTCGCTGTCCAATCCACCGGCGGCGGCCCTGGAATGGAACTTATCAACGAGATTTGGCCAGACGAACAACCTTTCAAGGTAGATCGACACCTGCTGATAAAAGCGCTTAAAGATAAACTCGGGCGGTCATCAGCAAACTACAACTTCAACGCCGGATCAGATAACAAGTCAGTGATTGAATATAAAATGAAAACGCTTCCCAACGAGATAGCGGACAGCATAGGAACCTCAACTCTTTTTGCAGCTTGGAATGCCTCAACATATGTCGCGCAGATCGAAGACGATCGTTTGCAAGACGCGGTAACATCAGGCGCGTATCTGTCGGCGACCCAAAAGGTATTGCAAAAATATAAAGGAATCTGGTTTCACGACGAAACCTTTGTGATCTCGAGGCGACGCAATTCGCTCACAAGCAGTCCTCCTTCAACAACCACTTCAAAGCGTTAATTAAATTCACCAGGAACCGCAACAATGAAAGAACACTATTATTTTGATAACGCCGCTACGACCCTGCCAAAACCGGAGCCGGTCTATCAATTCATTGATAAATTTTACAGAAGTCACGGCGTTAACCCTGGTCGATCGGGCCACCAACTCGCAGTTGAAGCAGAAGCGATGATCGTCCAAACGCGTCGGATGCTTGGCGAATTTTTTGGCTATGCTGGCGATCCCGCCCGCGTGACCTTCTCGCAGAACGCAACTGATTCAATGAATGCAGCGCTGGCTGGAATCCTGAATCCTGGCGACCATCTGATCATTACCCGAATGGAACATAACTGTGTATTACGTCCGGCCAATCACTTCGAGAGAGATCATGGCATTGAAGTCACACGGATAGCAGCGGACAGTCAGGGATATGTAAATCCTGAAGACATTCAAAAAAGCATTCGTCCGAATACTCGCGCAGTGGTTATCAATCATGCCTCAAATGTCACCGGCTCTCTTCAAGATGCGGCAGCAATCGGTAAACATGTCCGCGATTCTGATGCTCTTTATATACTGGACACCTGCCAAACGGCTGGCGTCGTTCCCATCTTAATGGACGACTGGGGTGTGGACGTTCTCGTCTACACCGGACACAAGGGATTGTTTGGTCCAATGGGCATCGGCGGAATGATCGTAGGAGAGAATGTCGACATAAAAGCGCCTCGTGTTGGCGGTACTGGCGTTAATTCGATCTCCCCTTTTCAGCCTGATGAGTATCCCTACCGCCTTGAGACGGGAACACATTGCCTTCCGGGTATTGCAGGCCTTCACGCCGGACAAAAATGGTTTGCAGAACTAGGCAAAAAGCACGGCGCCCCTGAGGATGCCACGCATGGGCAGGCCTGTGGTGCAGCTCTGGCACATATTCACGAAGTAGAAAGTTCCGCTACCGAACAACTGGTCAGCGCGTTCGAACAAATTGATGGTGTAAAAATTTACGGCCCGTCAATTGGACAGCCCCGAGTGGCTACTCTCTCGATCAACATTCGGGAAATGCCCGCAGACCAAGTGGGTGCAATGCTTGATGCAGATCATGCTGTATGCGTCCGACCCGGACTTCATTGCGCCCCTGATGTTCATGAACTGCTGGGAACAGTCGCTCAGAACGGTACGGTTCGTTTTGCCGCCGGATATTTTACTGATGAAGAGGATATCAAACAGGCCATTGATGCAGTGAAAGATCTTGCGGAAGCCTAACGGATCCCAGTGTTTGTCTCTAATCCGATATTCATAAATTTACCTTAACAAGTTAAAAGTAGGCACGCATGAAATCAGCTGAAAGTGTGATCGATCTTGTTGGCGGAACACCGCTTGTTCGACTGAATAATATTGTCGATGATGACATGGCAACCGTTTATGCAAAGATGGAAAACTTAAATCCATCAGGGTCTGTTAAAGATCGTATGGCAATTAATATGGTAAAACGCGCCGAGGACGCAGGACTTCTCAGGCCCGGCGGTACGATCGTGGAAAGCACCTCGGGAAACACCGGCCTAGGACTGGCAATGGCTGCAGCCGTGCGTGGATACCGTTGCGTTTTCACGATCCCTGACAAAATGAGTCAGGAAAAAATAGACATGCTGAAAGCCTATGGTGCTGAAGTGATTGTTACAGCGACTGATCTTGATCATCATCACCCAGACAGCTATGTCGAAGTTGCTAAACGCGTTGCCAGGGAAACGCCCGGGTCTTTCTATACTGATCAATACTCCAATCCAAATAATCCTGAAGCCCACTACCTCACAACCGGTCCCGAAATCTGGGAAGCCACAGACGGAAAAATCGATTCGTTCATCGCAGGTCTCGGGACAGGCGGCACTATTTCAGGCACCGGGAAATATCTTAAAGAAAAGGCGGCGGAAACAGGGCGCACAGTTCGAGTGGTTGGCCCCGATCCCTTCGGCAGCATCTATAAGGAAGCTCATGAAAAAGGTGAGTGGAGCACCCCATCACTCTATCGTGTCGAGGGTATTGGCCATGACTTCATGGTGGACACACTTGATCTGACGGTCGTAGATGAAGTGATCAACATTTCCGATCGAGACTCTTTTCTCACCGCGAGGCGTCTTGCGAGACACGAAGGCATCTTGTCAGGTGGATCAACAGGCACCGTATTCGCCGGCGCGCTTCAAGAGGCGCGAAAACTGGGGCCCGGGAAAATCGTGGTCGCAATCGTGTGCGATTCAGGAGATAGATACATTAGTAAATGTTTCAACGACGAGTGGATGCGTGACATGGGATACTTCGCTCCAGAAGCACATCTTGGCACTGTACAGGAGTTACTTGATACCCGAAATCAAGATGTCTCCTCCGCATCTCCCAATGAAACATTGCGGGATGTGATCGCTCGAATGGCTGCCAAAGGCATATCCCAGATGCCAGTGACCTCGGGCAACGGTGACCTGCGGATGATTGAAGAACTCGATATTCTGAGGGCAGTCGCAAGTAATGAGCACGGCCTCGACGACAGTGTTCGTGACGTCGCGCGACCTCTGGAAGGTCGAGTCAGCCTGTCTGACAGCCTTTCACATGTTCAGCAAATATTCGAGCAGAATAACGTTGCTGTTGTTGTTGATAGTGGCACAATCGCAGGAATCGTAAACAAAATTGACCTACTTGAGTTCCTAAACAAGAAAAGTCATCAGAGCGCTTAGCTCAAAAATCTAAACACTCTTTGGAGAACCGCATTGAAATTTGACACTAAAGTCGTTCGAGCAGGAATTGAACCCGATCCAACGACCGGCTCGATTTTGCCGCCTATTTATGAAACCGCTACTTTTGTTCTTCCTGAAGTAGGAAAAGATCTTGGATTTGACTATACCCGCTCATCCAATCCAACACGCCAGGTCCTGGAAGCTAACCTGGCGGCAATTGACAATGGTAAATATGCCATCAGTTTTGCCAGTGGAATGTCTGCAGTAGATGCCTGCTTTAAGTTACTGACCGCTGGCGATCATATTGTTTGCGGCGATGACGTTTATGGCGGCGTTACACGGCTGCTTGATAATGTGACTGCCCAGCAGGGATTGTCGATTACCTATGTCGACACCACCAATACTGACGCCGTTAAAGCAGCTATTACATCCGAAACCAAAATGCTTTGGATTGAGACCCCGACCAATCCCCTTTTGAAAGTCAGCGACATGGAGGCGATGGTAAAGATCTCAAGAGACGCTGGCATCCTGCTAGGCGTTGATGCAACCTTCGCAACGCCCGTCTTCCTGCGCCCACTTGAATTTGGCGCTGATATTGTCATGCACAGCACAACCAAATATCTGGCAGGTCATAACCAGATTATTGGTGGCGTACTGATCACGAATCATGAGCATGTTTTTGACAAAATGAAGTACATTCAAAAAACGATTGGAGCGGTCTCAAGCCCCTTTGACTGCTGGCTTAATCTAAGCGGACTTAAAACATTGCACCTGCGAATGAAGCGCCATGAAGAATCCGCACTTCAGATCGCTGCCTTTCTTGAAGCGCACCCAAAAATCGACCGCGTCCTGTATCCCGGGCTTCCCTCGCACCCGCAACACGCTATCGCAAAAGCCCAAATGTCCGGATTTAGTGGAATGATTACCTTTGAGCTTAAGGGGGGGACTGAAGCCGGTAAAACACTCATGAACAATGTGCAGCTTTGCGGACTCGCCGAATCGCTCGGCAGCGTTGAAACAATGATCACCCATCCTGCCAGCATGACTCACGTTGATGTTCCGGTTGAAGACCGACGCAAGCGTGGCCTTACCGATGGAATTGTTCGCCTCTCGGTCGGAATTGAAGATGTTGAGGATATTATTTTAGATCTCGAAAAAGCGCTCGAAAAATCCTAACACCTCACAGGTGTCTTAGCAATTTGATAATTCTGCCACTCGCCTTCCGTTAACTCTTGTTAAAGGAAACGAGTGGCAGATCAAAACCTATCTTTTTTTCCGCACGAGTGCTTTAGCTCAGGCTTGGTCGTCGCCACTTTCGGCCAGGTTAAAGAAATATCCATCGCTCATCACACCGCACAGATCTTTATTCGGACTACCACAAGTACGGATCGCCAGTTCAGCTAGATCATAGAAGACGGCCCGATTAATCAGCGCATCAAGGCCATCCCTGATTTCAATATAGGGAGAAGGCTCTTGGGTATCTGGGTTCTCATTTACCCAGATCTTATGATCCACGCCGGCAATAACGACGTCATCCACATTAGTGCGAAAGACAAGTTTTTGTAGCTCTCCAGTTCCGATCTGTTCCATTTCGACCACTAAAAAAGGCGCGTCCTCGATTTCAATTCGGAGTTTTTCTTCTGGAGAAACCAAAAAGAATTCGTCGCCCTCGCGCACCATTACCCTAGACAGCAGTTTTACAAGGCTAGCGCGCTCAATAGGAGAGCCAAGATAATGCCATCGACCATCACGGCTGATACGTAACGGAAAGTCGCGTGCAACGCCTGAAGACCATGAACCCAGCGGGGGGCGCTTTTCATGTTTCGCCTGACGGGCCAACTGCTCGAGAGCCCCAAGTTGATCGTTATCCCTGCTGGTCACCGGGTTGCCCTTTTTACCGATATCGGATGACCACTCTCATTAATCGCCACGAATGTAAAAAGACCTTCGGTTACGCGCTCTTCAACCTGACTCTCCCGACGGTGAACCCAGGTTTCAACCCTTACTGCGATGGAAGTATTACCGATGCATTCAGTTGTACAGTAACAGCTCACCTGGTCACCGATTTGAACCGGTCGATGAAAAGTCATCCCATCAACGGCCACGGTAGTGACACGACCCCCTGCAACAGCAAACGCGTGCGCGCCGCCTGCAAGATCCATCTGCGCCATAATCCACCCGCCAAAAATATCCCCATTCGGGTTGGCATCGGCTGGCATCGCGATCGTTCGAATCGCCGGCGTCTTATCCGACGAATTAATCACGCGCTTTTCTCGCGCGGCGATCTTCCCATTAAATAAAATTCATCGTTCGGCCGCATTCCGATCAGATTCGCCATGCGGTTCGATAGCGCAAAAAATGCCGTGATAGCGCCAATGTCCCATATATCTTCATCACTGAAATCATGATCTCTAAGCGCTTCGTAGTCCCGATCTTCGAGCGCGGCTGAGTCTTGTGCGACTTTGTCCGCAAAATACAGCATTGCGGTTTGCCTTGCGGTGATATCCGCTTTTCGAAAGTTAATCGCGACCTGATCGGCAACCAGCGGATCGCGGGCATAAATTCTAAGAATTGCTCCATGCGCAACAACGCAATACTGGCAGCTATTAGCGCCAGATGTCGAAACCACAATCATCTCTTTCTCAGCTTTCGATAGCCCGCCTTCACGAGACATAAGCGCGTCATGATAATCAAAGAACGCTCTACACTCGTCTGGACGATGGGCGAGTGTCAGAAATACGTTGGGAACAAACCCGGCTTTTTCCTGAACACCAAGAATGCGGTCTCTTAGATCTTCAGGTAATTCATTGATATCAGGAACAGGATAACGGCTGATTTGCTTTTCATTCATATATATATCGATTTAATTGATTGGTAATTTGAGTGGAATATCAAACAAGAACTGCAGTATTGGCGATAGTCATTTTCAGTTCAATTGAAGATTGATCCAGGTTTTAATTCATCAATGGTCCAACCTGTAACGCGTCACGCAACTCACGCCTGGGTTCCTGCCATCGGAATCGTATCGAATTTCGCACGATATCCTCATCGAGAACCTTAAGCTCATCGACAATTGGAGACCAATGTACTAGTGCGTCAGGGCTTTGAGTGAATATGACATCCAGGTCCAGGGATTGATCAAATTCACATGAACTCAGCCGAGTTTTTATCCTTTCAATTGACTGTTTGAAATCTGGCCCAGCCTCCTCTGGACTCCCAATGCTATTGAAGACCAGGTTCGCGACTGACTGCATTGTCGCGCGCACCTCGGTCGTCTGTGCGTGCTCACGACAAATCAAACTCCCGGCATAAACCACAAGATCAGAGACGCAGGCTGACCAGATCTGCCATTTAGCGATATTGATAGATGCCACAAATGTGTCGTTTTTAAAAAGTTCTGGAAAGCGAGTACCGGCTCGAGTTTTGATATAACCGTACAGGGACGTCTGTCCGACCATGCTTGCGCGACTCGTGATGAATTCTGCGAGCTTTTCTTTATCTGTGATCGGACCTAGCTTCTCTCGCCGATGCCAGAACTGTATCTTTAACGCGGTTAACGCCTCCTTGATCTTATTTATCACCAATCTTTATCCCCGCCATCCAAGAGCGCCATTAAGCCGCAAAATTCGGTTTGCCTTGCCTGACCCCTATGTTACATTTTGTAACAACTATTTGGCACTCTCTCAGAGGCTCCAATGGATCGGATTATTCTTGTTCTAGGGCTTTCGGCACTCGTATTTCTATCGCCAATCTTATCTTGGTGGCTTAGGCCCACGCTTCCCTGGTATCTCGCTTACCTAATATGGCTGCTCATTATTGTAATGATCCCATGGGCACATAGCCGGCTGTTCAACCGGTGACCGTAGCGGCCGAAACGCTGTTTGTAAGCTGTCTCATCTACTTCTTAATAATGCTTTTGATTGCCTATGCGGCCGATAAGCGATGGCTGCCGCCCTCGGTAACAAGGCACCCACTGATCTATATATTTTCACTCGGCGTCTACGCCACGTCATGGAGCTTTTACGGGAGCATCAGTTTTGCCCACGATAACGGATTTTTGTTTTTAGCAACCTACTTGGGGCTGACAATCGCATTTATTTTGACGCCGATATTAATTACTCCGATTCTTCGCCTCGTTCGCGAATATCAACTAACCTCACTCGCTGATTTATTTGCCTTTCGCTTTAGAAGTCAAGCGGTTGGTATTGTAGTCACTTTATTTACGCTCGCCGGCATCCTTCCCTTCATCTCACTGCAGATCCAAACCGTCATCGAGTCAACTCGAATTTTAACGGGCGAATTTCCATCGGATGGGACAGCGATAGGTTTCTGTATTCTAATTGTTCTATTCACCGCCTTGTTCGGAACCCGCCATATTTCTCCGCAGGAAAAGCATGAGGGCCTTATAGTCACAATCGCTTTTCAGTCGCTAATTAAATTGATCGCACTCTTGATGGTTGCTGGATTTTCCGTTTTCGGAATTTTTGGCGGGGTTGCAAACCTCGAAAATTGGCTAGCTGGACACCCTGAAGTGATTGCAGAAATGACCAAGCCCGGGCAAAACGGTCCTTGGGTGAGCATCATCATTCTTGGATTCGCTGCAGCATTTCTGCTACCGCGCCAATTTCATATGATGTTCACCGAGAACATCTCTCCAAAAACGCTGCAGCATGCGGCCTGGGGGCTACCCTTATTTCTTCTTGTACTCAGTCTCTCGATCCCGATCGTCCTATGGGCATCAATTCAGTCAAATCTGGATACTTCGTCTGATTATGCCGTGCTAGGTATCGCGCAAAAAAGCGAATCCACAGCTTTAACCCTTCTTGTCTTTTTCGGCGGTGCATCAGCTGCTAGTGCCGTCGTGATTGTCAGCACGTTAGCAATCGCGGGTATGGCCATCAACCATATTGTGCTTCCGGCTATTGGAACGCCAAGTACACATGTCAGCCTATATCGCTGGCTACTTTGGGGAAGAAGAATCATTATCGCTGTCATTGTTTTCTCCGCATACATTCTCTGCCAACCTTTCGAGGAGAGTAATAAACTTGTTAATACAGGATTGATTTCCTTTGTTGCCATCGCTCAATTCTTGCCGGGAATCATTGGCACACTTTTTTGGCCTGTTGCCAATCGATTTGGATTTATTGCGGGGCTTATCGGCGGTGGATTTGTCTGGTTTATTGTTCTAGTTCTGCCACTACTTAGCGAATTTGATCAAACCGCAAGCACCTCGAGGCTTCCGCTATGGAATTGGTCAGGACAGGATCAATGGACCTTTGTCACACTGTCCACCCTTTCGATTAATTCTCTTCTCTTCATTACCTTTTCGATTCTCATGCGCCAAAGCCCTGCTGAGAAAGAAGCCGCCGCGCTTTGCGCACAAGAATTGACAGCGCCGTATCGAAACCGCGTGCGACTTCAGTCGCCTAAAGAATTTGTACCCGCTTTAACTCCTACGCTTGGCCCTGAAACCGCAAAATTCGAAGTGAAACGGGCCCAGCAGGATCTCAAAATACAGGATGAGGAGACTGATACCCGAATTCTAAGCCGGCTTCGAGAGCGGATCGAACGGAATTTATCCGGTCTTGTTGGGCCACAATTAGCCCGGGACGTTGTCAATATTCGCCTACCTATTGATCGTGAAATCCGGTCAGCAGAAACTGATCAGCTCCATTCAATGGAGCTGATCCTTGAGACCTCCAGAAGGCGACTTCGCGGTCTCGCGGCTCAACTCGATTCAATGAGGCGGTATCATCGACAAGTGCTCGAAGAGTTACCCATCGGTGTGTGTTCAATCAGCTTAGACGGTGAGATCACAGGCTGGAATCGGGAAATGGAGACGGTATCTGGAATTCCAAAAAACACCGCCATAGGATTGCGACCGCAATCTCTAGTCATGCCCTGGAATCAACTTTTCGGCGATTTTATCGAAAGCGATCACACCCATGTCCACAAAAAATTTCTAGCCCTGGAAGCTGGCGCCCGATGGTTCAGTTTATCCAAGGCGTCAATAAAGAGTGTTCAATCGGACCATGAGACATCGGGCAACGAGTTACTTGGCACGAGCATCTTGGTTCATGACATCACCGAGTTTCACTTAATGGAAAATCAACTTGCCCATAGTGAGCGACTTGCATCAATTGGACGCTTCGCGTCCGGCGTTGCTCACGAGATTGGCAACCCTGTCACGGGCATTGCCTGTCTCGCACAAAATCTCGAAGCAGAAATCTCAGATCCCAAAATCAATTCAGAAATCCAGGATATTCTTGAGCAAACCTATCGAATTAATAACATCGTTCAAACCTTGGTTAACTTCGCGAGACGGGGCGAGACTGAATTTATTCAGAAACATCGTTTCTCGATAACGGATTGTCTTGATGATGCAAAAGATCTTGTGCGAATAGCGCGTCCCGGAAAATTAATTGATTTGATTATCAACTGCGCAAAAGAAATCGAAATAGCGGGTGATCGTCAACAAATCTCTCAAGTTCTTGTCAATGTTTTTAGTAATGCTTATGACGCGAGTCAGACTGGCGACGTTGTACGGGTTCTTGTGTCTCAAAACGTTCATCAAATTAAAATTAGCATTCGCGACTTTGGTCATGGCATGAGTGACGAAATCAGCGAACGTATTTTTGAGCCTTTTATGTCCACCAAACAGCCGGGAGAAGGCACGGGTCTTGGTATGGCGCTAACCTATGGGATTATCCGAGACCACGATGGAAATATCGAGGTGGACAGTTTTCCCGGCGCCGGTACAGAAGTTCGGATCTACCTCCCTCTGCCCTGAGATTTTCTATGGAACGCATACTGGTTATTGAAGATGAAGTCGTCATCCGTCGGGCGTTATCAAAACTACTTCAGCGAAAAGGGTATGCAGTTTTTGAAGCAGGTTCCGTCGCAGAAGGAGAGGAAAATCACAGCCTGGACTCATTTCACCTCATCATTGCTGACCTCCGATTGCCCGGCGGACTCGGAACCGAAGTGATCGGTCGATGTGGCGAAACTCCAGTTTTAATTATGACCAGCTACGCGAGTATTAGCTCGGCCGTTGACTCGATGAAAGCGGGAGCTGCCGATTACATCGCAAAACCTTTTAACCACGATGAGATTCTTATCGTGACTGAACGTCTTATCCGGCAAAATGTCATTTTTCGACAAAATCGAATCTTAAAAAGGGAAATTAAACAAACATATCCGGTGTCTGGAATGGTGGGAGATTCGAACGCTATGAAGCAAGTGTTCTCCCGAATTGAAAAGGTCGCTGCAACGGACTCAACCGTGTTGATCTATGGAGAATCCGGTACAGGAAAAGAGCTGGTCGCCCGCGCAATCCATGAGCAGGGCGCGCGCAAAAGTATTCCACTGGTCACAATGAATTGCGCCGCAATACCGGACAGCCTAATTGAATCTGAATTATTTGGTTACGAAAAAGGTGCATTCACTGGTGCTGAAAAATCAACACAAGGGCTCATCGAAAGCGCTGACAATGGCACTCTCTTTTTAGACGAGGTTGCAGAATTATCCCCATCAGCTCAAGCAGGACTTCTTCGAGTACTGCAAGAAGGCGAACTTCGACGCTTGGGATCAACCAAAACTAAACGTATAAATGTTAGAGTCCTCGCCGCAACACATCGCGACCTCGTCGCTCGGGTCGGCCAGGGTCGCTTTCGGGATGACTTGCTCTATCGATTAAAAGTCATTGAGATCGACCTGCCTCCATTGCGAAATCGCAAAGACGATCTTCCTGCTTTGGCAGAACATCTTTTGCAACGGACTAGGGCAAAGCTGAATAGCGAAGTCCAGGGTTTCTCGCCTGGTGCGGTCAAAAAAATGGGTGAGTACGATTGGCCAGGGAATGTACGTGAGCTTGAAAATGCAATCGAAAGAGCGTTGATTCTCTGTGAGGGATCCGAGATTACGCCTGATCTGCTAAATCTTGAAAAGACCAGCCAGAATTTTCATCAGGATAGCAACTCAACGTCATCCAAAAAATCGCTCGATGAGTACTTTGTTACTTTCGTCCGTCAGCACGAATCGGCAATGAATGAAACCGAGTTGGCCCGGGAACTGGGGATTAGCCGAAAGACACTTTGGGAAAGACGTCAAAGATTTGGCATACCCCGAAATCTTCCAGATAAAAATAGGTCAGAGTAGATCTTTTGTTATTGGCCTCAATCCTAGGGGTGTTACTGTCCTGAAATGTGTCACTAAACGTAACATATGATTCGTAACACTTTCATTCAAAATGACCTTTTTGCACTATGTTTCGGCTTTTACTACTTTATGTCAGTCTTGGCATGAAAATTGCTTCCTTTAGTCCAACGCGACAAACAGTTGTCGCGGAGGTTTAACAACAACTGCAGTTGGAGGGTAAATAAATGACTAACGTGGATCAGTCTACACGTGAAGCGCATTGGGCCAAGACCAAGGGGTTGATGATTACAACTCTTATCGTCTGGTTCATCTTCTCGTACCTTGTTCACTGGTTTGCTGACGGATTAAACAGCGTCACATTCCTTGGATTCCCACTTGGCTTCTATATGTCCGCTCAGGGCTCTTTAGTAGTATTTGTTGTGCTGATCTTCTGGTTTGCTAGACGACAGCATGCAATAGATACAGAGCACGGTGTGGCTGAAGAAGAATAATTAAGATCATCAGAATTAGGAGAAATTCACATGTCTGTAATTAAAGGTGACTTTATAGACAACCTGCCCAAAGTCTACGGGCTTTATACGGGCGGGTTCCTCGTATTCATCCTGCTGATGGCGATTCTTGAGCAGGCTGGAGTCGGTGCTGATACCATCGGCATCCTTTTTGTTGCATTTACTGTAGTCATTTATGCCGCCATCGGCTGGATGTCACGCACAATGCAGGTCGATGCCTACTACGTTGCGGGACGTCAGGTGCCAGCGGTCTTTAACGGCATGGCAACGGGCGCTGACTGGATGTCAGGGGCCTCTTTTGTTGCGCTCGCCGGTGGAATCTACTTTGGCGGCCACGGCTATATGGCGTTTATTGTGGGCTGGACCGGTGGTTACGTATTGGTCGCTGCATTAATGGCGCCCTATCTAAGAAAATTTGGCTGCTATACGGTGCCGGACTTTATCGGCACCCGGTACGGTGGAAATCTTGCACGGTTTCTGGCGGTGCTCGTTCTGGTCATTGCCTCGTTTACGTACGTGACTGCCCAAATTAACGCTACCGGAACGATCGCATCACGGGCCCTTCAGATTCCGTTTGAAGTGGGAGTCTGGTTCGGTCTACTCGGTATTCTGCTGTGCTCTATGTTAGGTGGAATGCGCGCAGTCACCTGGACTCAGGTCGCTCAATATATTGTTCTCATCATCGCGTATGTCGTGCCAGTGGTCTGGATGTCCAATAAACAGGGCTTTGGCCTCATACCCCAGTTTGTGTACGGCGACGCCATCATGCGAATTGGAGAGCTTGAAAGTCTAATTGGCGTGGGCACCCAACCGGCCGAGGCTTTCCCGGGTCTGAAGGCATTAACAGTGCCCTATTACGAAGCAGGGACTGACTTTGCTTCCAAGTGGAAATTCGTTACCCTCGTTTTTTGTATGATGGCGGGTACGGCATCCTTGCCGCATATTTTGATGCGCTACTTCACAACCCCAAGTGTGAAAGCCGCTCGTCAATCAGTGGCCTGGTCGCTGTTCTTTATATTCCTGCTTTATTTCACAGCGCCCGCCCTTGCGACCTTTACCAAGCTGCAACTGCTTGACCCCAGTCTTGCAACCAGCATTATTGGTAAATCAATCGCCGAAGTCAGCGCTTTAGACTGGATTCAGAAGTGGAGCGCAGTCAAAATGCTCGCGATCTCAGACGCTAATGGAGATGGCATCCTGCAAATTACGGAGTTCTTCATGCGAGGCGACATCGTCGTACTTGCGACTCCAGAAATCGCGGGCTTGCCCTATGTCATCTCGGGTCTGGTTGCAGCCGGGGGTATGGCAGCGGCGATGTCTACTGCGGATGGTCTACTGCTGGCAATCGCGAACGCGCTTTCACATGATCTTTATTACAAGATCATCGATCCAAAGGCAGATACGAAACATCGGCTCATTGTGGCCCGCGTCCTGCTAATTTTAATTGGTGGTGCAGGTGCGTTTGTTGCCAGTCTCAAATTAACGAGCATCCTTGGGGCGGTGGCTTGGGCCTTTGACTTTGCGATGTCGGGCCTGTTCTTCCCGCTCGTCCTTGGTGTCTGGTGGAAGCGAGCTAACCGTCAGGGCGCCATCGCAGGAATGTTTTTTGGCTTACTGGCAGGAACTGCCTATTTGTACGCAGTCCGATGGGGCGGAATGGAGCCATGGCTCTACATCGACCATTTGCGCTTCGGTATTATTGGCGCCAGCGTCAGCCTCGTGGCAATGATCGTGGTGAGCTTGGCAACTGCTGAACCCGACGAAGAAACTCAACGGATGGTGGACGAAGTTCGCATTCCGCGAGGTGAGTCGGTACTCGATTCACGCCACTAGACTGGATCACGTAAACTGATCGCCGGGGCGGAGATTCTCTTCGCCCCGGTTTTTTTTGCCCTAAGGAGAAGATTAAATGACCGAAGCTTTCCCGGTGTGGGTAATCGCCATCGATTATATATTAGGCGCCACAATGTGGACCTTAATTGGACGATTTGGAATGTCTATTTTTCTGCGAGAGGATACTCACTTTTTCTTTGCTCGATTTTTTATTCGAATCACTAATCCGTTAGTGAAGCTCTTCAGCCCGATCACACCAAACTTCCTTATTCGACCTCTGGTTCCGCTCTACATCGCCTGGTTTTTTTACATGATTCGCTTCTACCTGATGCCGTGGCTTATGGGTTATTCGGTCATGGGCATGTTGTCATTCCCGCTCGAGACCGAGTTTTCATTGGGTTTGGCGTCACTCATTGAATCGATCCTAAAGGTGTTTCAATAACGTCGCCCCTAGGGTTGGCCATAAAAACATGTAACGAAGTGTTGTCTAAAAAAAGACCCAGCAGAAGCTGAGTCTTTTTAACCCATTTTTGTTGCCCACGGAACCGCCGTTTTAGCCCCTTTGAATCATGAGATCGCTTGGGCCTGGGAAGGCTCGTTGAGCACTCGCTTTAGACAAGCCAACAGTCTTTCTACGTTTTCCATTCGACATGAGTGGCCCATCAAACCAATCCGCCACACTTTTCCGGCCAGTGGACCAAGCCCTGGACCTATTTCTAAATTGTCCTCATTCAAAAGACGGGTTCGAATCTCAGCTTCATCGATCCCGTCCGGAACCTTGACAACATTCAATTGGCCAAGACGAATGCTACTGTCTTCGACGAGCATCTGTAACCCCATCTCTCTGAGTCCTTCAACTAGTCGCTCGGAAATATGTCGATGACGCTCCCATGATTTTTCTAAACCCTCTTGCCGCACCAAGCGAAGCGACTCGGCCAGTGCAAAAATACTGTTGACCGGAGCCGTGTGATGATAAGCGCGTTTACTACCTTCTGACCAATAACTATCGATCAAGCTCAGGTCATGAAACCATGTGCCCACAGGCTCTGATCGCTGACTAATTTTCTCAAGGGCTCTTTCACCCACAGTCACAGGCGCAATCCCCGCGACACTGGATAAGCATTTTTGCGCACCCGAATAAACAGCATCTAGACCCCATTCATCGGCATAAAGAGGCGACCCCACGAGAGACGTCACCGTATCGACAATAGTCAAACAGTCATATTGCTGAGCAATACCCGCAAGCGTTCTCGCATCAGAAAGCGCGCCTGTAGACGTTTCTGCGTGCACAAACCCAACAACTTTCGTATCCGGATTAGCCTTCAAGGCGTCTTCGAGCTTCGCCGGGTCGACCGGTTGACCCCATTCATCATCGATCGTGACAACATTTGCCCTGAGCCGAATCGCCATTTCTTCCATACGCTTGCCAAAAACTCCATTCCGCGCCACAACCACCTTGTCCCCAGCCTCTACGATATTGGTGAAACAAGTTTCCATTCCGGCTGATCCTGGTCCGGAAACCGGAAACGTCAATCGGTTGTCCGTCTGGAATACATAGCGCAATGACTCCTTAACTTCATCCATTAAAGAGATAAATGCAGGATCGAGATGACCAATAGCCGGCTGCGCCAGGGCGGTCAGGACTCGTGGATTGATTTCAGATGGCCCAGGCCCCATCAAAGTCCGAATGGGCAGGGTTTTAATCGGCAAGCTAACAACGTTTTCCATTGTTGTATCCTGAGATGATAATCGTCTCCTAAAGGATACGTGTCGTTAAAGACCTGTATGACAGTGATTTCTAATCACTACCATTATGAAAACATTATTATCTATTTCCAATCAAGTCATTATTTTTATCGATAATGAAAATTAACCGGACTTACCCTTGCTTACCTGGGAGCGTTCTGCCTGCAAATAGAGGCACTCAGTTGCGATCGTCGCGGCTGCAAGCGCCGTTAGCTCAGCGTGATCATACGATGGCGCCACCTCGACCACATCCATGCCAACAATATCTAATCCTTTTAAACCACGAAGAATTTGCAGGGCTTTATTGCTGGTGAGCCCGCCCGCCACCGGAGTACCCGTCCCTGGCGCATATGCAGGGTCGAGGCAGTCAATATCAAAGGTAAGATAAATCTTTCGATTGCCAACCCTCTCGCGTATTTTTTCGATGAGCGCCGGTGCCGCGTTGTTATTTACCGCATCTGCGTTTAGGACTAAAAATTGATGGGTATCATAATCATAAGGGGTTCGAATACCAATCTGGACTGAGGTTGCCGGATCAATTAGCCCTTCTTTCGGTGCGTGATAAAACATCGTCCCATGATCGACCGCTGAACCTTGTTCGTAAGTATCTGTGTGCGCATCAAAATGAACCAACGCCATTTCACCATGCACGGTATGGTGCGCTCTTAGCAGGGGAAGAGTTATAAAGTGATCGCCTCCAAGAGATAAAAGCGTTTTTCCTGATCGAATAATCTCAAGGGCCTTATTTTCGAGATTTTCGCAAAATGCTTTACTGTCCCCAGGCGGAAAAATAAGATCGCCACAATCAACATACTTTAAATGGTCGGCTAAAGCATAGGTCCAGGGCCAATGCGCTTCTTCCCAGCGAAGAGTGCCCGACGCATGCCGAATGGCTGCCGGACCACTACGGGTACCCGATCGGCCTGTTGTTCCAAGATCAAATGGAACGCCGAGAATCGCAATATTGGCATCGGACGCTCCCACCAGATCTAGAGGTGCTCCCAGGAAGCCAAAAAGGTTTGAATAAGAGGACGCGTCGTCCCGAATATCAAAGTCGCCCATAAAATAGTCCTGTGGTATTTACTGCTTTCCAACACCAGAGTGGCATCAGAAAAATTGGCAATTTCGCTCTTAAACAACTATATCCAAAATCAATCAATAGGTCGTTGATCATCAATTACCTTGCCATCGTTTGGTAGCGCGCCTTCATCTTCAAACGCTATCTCAGTCCGAAGCTTGCAAATCGCGCGGACGCTATCCGTGATCGACGACACTAAACCAGCTTTGTCGACACCCGTACTCGAAATTTCACATTTCAAGGTCATCGCATCTGAATTTTCAATTCGAGTCACAACAAGCCGCGCACGAATAATTTCTGAATGACGGGAAATCACCGTGGCGACTTGTTCTGGATGTACAAACATCCCCCGTACTTTGGTCGTCTGATCCGCTCTGCCCATCCAACCCTTGATTCGCGGTCCAGTTCGTCCACAGGCGCTTGCGCCATCCAAAAATGCTGACAGATCTCCCGTGGCAAAACGAATCAACGGGTAGCCTGAACTAAGCGGTGTAACAAGCACTTCGCCCACTTCACCCCGACTCACCGGATCGCCCGTGCCAGGACGAACGATCTCAACAATAACATCTTCATCAATAATGAGGCCATCTCGCGCCGACGACTCATAGGCGATTAATCCAACGTCTGCGGTTGCATAGGCCTGGAGTACCTTAACCCCTTTACTGGACAGCGCATCCCGCAATGTAGCCGGCAGGGCCTCTCCCGAAACAAGACCATACTTGAGGCTTGAAATGTCCAGCGATAATTTTTCCGCCATGTCCGACAGGATACTTAGAAAGGAAGGTGTCCCCACGTAAAAGGATGGCTTAAGGTGCGCAATCGCCTGAACTTGCAATTCGCTCTGTCCAACACCCGCAGGAAACACGGTGCAGCCGATTTTGTGCGCGCCGCCCTCGAGCATAAAACCGGCCGGGGTAAAGTGATAGGAAAACGTGTTATAGACCAAATCGCCGCTTCGACACCCCGCCGCGAAAAGCGCGCGTGCCGTTCGCCAAAAATCCTCGACATTGGCCTGTGGCTCAAAAATCGCACCGGGGGATGCAAAAATCCGGAGCATAGACCGACCTGTCAGATCAGAAAATCCGCCCAGCGGCGGATTTTCTGATTGCGCCTGAGCCAATTCTGATTTTCGTGTGACGGGTAAAAGCCCCAGAGTATCGCGATCAATCACACTTTCCGGATCAATATCTTTTAGTCGATCCGAGTACGCCGGCACATGCGCCTTCAGATGATGAACCTGCTTGCGCAATCGTTCAAACTGTTCTCTTGATCGCAAATCGTCCGAACGAGTCTCGAGTTCATCAAAAAATTCTTTCATAATTACCCACTCTTAGGTAGTCGAAAAATAACAATCTCGCTCTAGAATACAGACCACCTTTGGACAATCAGGCCTCTAACTCAACCAACGCTTTCTGCGACGATAGGCTTTGACATTTCTGAAACTCCGGCGATCATCTCCACTCACGCCAAGATAAAACTCTTTTACATCTTCGTTTTCCGCTAGAACAGATGCTTCACCGTCCATCACGACGCGTCCGTTTTCCAGGATATACCCGTAATTAGCATATCGAAGCGCCATCATCGTGTTCTGCTCGGCAAGCAAGAAGGTCACCCCTTCATCTTCATTTAGCCGTTTGACGATCTCGAAGATTTCTTCGACCAGTTGTGGCGCCAGACCCATTGATGGTTCATCAAGCAAAATTACGGCAGGTCGTGCCATTAATGCCCGACCCACCGCAACCATCTGTTGTTCACCGCCTGAAGTATATCCAGCCTGACTCGTACGCCTTTCTTTTAAACGTGGAAAATACTGGTAAACCAGATCCAGATCCTCCGCGACCCTGCTGCGGCCATCCGTACGGGTGTAAGCGCCTGTAAGTAAATTTTCCTCTACCGTCAGATGTTCAAAGCAATGCCGGCCCTCCATCACCTGGATTACACCGCGGCGAACCAACTCATTAGGCGAAAGGCTTTGGACATCCTCACCCTGAAACGTAATTGAGCCTTTGGTGACATCGCCACGTTCGGCTCCAAGGAGATTAGAAATTGCTTTAAGGGTTGTGGACTTGCCGGCGCCGTTGGCACCGAGCAAGGCCACCACACCACCTTTCATGACTTCGAGGGAGACACCTTTAAGCACAAGAATAACGTGGTCATAGATGACCTCAATATTATTGACCGAGAGCAATGCCTCGCGCTCAGACTGGATCACCGCACTCATCGATCCTCCCTCGTCATCATACGATTACCCAACTGCCTGACTAACTGCAGGTTCGAGGGGTCACGTTATTTTCTTTGGCATAAGCCATTGAATCCTCTTCAATGAGCGGTGCCGTAATCTCACGAAGCGGATCATAGAACTTGGAGACCATGCTCCATTTCTTAGCTTTTGCGTCCCACTGTTGCACGGCAACTCGACCAGGTCCTTCATGGTTCTCGCAGGTAATCTTGATGCCATAGGTAAAGTCTTTCAAGCCCAATTCGGCGAGTCGAGCTTCATCGACTTCGAGACTTTCGAAACCATCACGGACCATCGCAGGAGTCACCTCTTTGGTTCCATGAATCTTCATCGCATTACGAATGGCTTCCACTGTCCACATCACCGCAACCAGTCCCCGGTTGTAAAGGACTTCACCGATTCGATCACGATCGCCAGCACCCATCCCCTTGTCATAAACATGTTTTCGGATATCGTCATGCAAGGCAAAATCTCCGCCTGCCGCGTGGAACGCGCCGGAGAGATAGCCATCAGCGGCATCACCTGCAGGCAAAACGTCATTCTCTGATCCTGACCACCAAACGCCGATAAACCGATCCATTGGGAATCGAATCGAGGCAGCCTCTTTGATGGCAACTTGGTTCATTACGCCCCAACCCCACATCAGAACCCAATCAGGTCGCTCTTTGCGAATTTGGAGCCACGTGGCTTTTTGCTCCTGACCCGGATGATCAACCGGCAAACCACGATATTCAAAACCGTACTTTTCCGCCAGTGCTTCAAGCGTTCGAATCGGCTCTTTTCCATAGGCAGAATTATGGTAGACGAGATAAATCTTTTTCCCTTTGAGACTGGCCATGCCGCCTTCCTGATCAGCAATGTACTGAACCAACGCGGTCGCCTGACTCCAGTAAGTCGCCGGAAAATTAAAGACCCAAGGGAATACTTTTCCGTTAGCTGCAGACGTTCGGCCATATCCCATCGAGAAAATTGGAATTTCATCAACCGCTGATTTTGGGATTAATTGATATGTGATCCCGGTGGAAAATGGCTGGATAGCCAGAGCTCTCGAGGGCGCCGTGTTTTTGATATTCTCATAACACTCCACACCTTTTTTAGTGTTGTAGCCCGTCTCGCAGTCCACATGCTTGATCTTCACACCCTCAATGCCACCGTCTCGCTCATTCAGCAAATTGATGTAGTCGCTATACGCATTAGCGAGGGGAATTCCGTTCGGCGCATAAGGGCCGGTTCGATAATCTAACGTTGGAATCACCAACTCGTAGGCATTCGCATGAGATGCAAACATTGGCAATGCCAATACAGCAGCTACAGCGACTCCTGTCAGTTTTCTAAGATTCATCATTAGCCTCCTCTTAGGTTTGTGGTTAATACAGCATTTATATCAATGGCCGCCTCTAATGCGGAAACGGCCAAAGTCGTAGCTTCTCCTTAGTGATCTGCCATAGCCTCGCCAGACCATGTGGCTCCACAATCAAGAAGAAGATTATCAAAGCACCCAACAACAGAATCTCGACGTGGCCCGCGGTACCGGATGCGACACCGAAGCCACCCACCATAAGGTTTTTCATCAAAATGGGAAGCAGCACAATAAAGGCGGCTCCTAGAAAGGCGCCTAGAATGCTCCCAAGACCACCGATGATGATGATAAAAAGAACGTAGAAAGATTGATTGATATCAAAGGCCTCTAACGGCTCCGCCGAACCCAGATAAACGCCAAAATAAAGAGCGCCCGCAACCCCTATGTAAAACGAGCTGACCGCAAAAGCCGACAGCTTTGCCTGAAGAGGTTTGATACCAATCAGTTCCGCCGCAATATCCATATCTCGAATAGCCATCCATGATCGACCCACACGACCTCGGACAATATTCTTCGCCGTGAGCGTCAACGTGGCAATAATCGCAAGCGTAAACAAATACTTTGCCGCCGGCGTCGCTTCAGGACCCGTGACTCGAACCCCAAAAAAATCAATCGGTCGAACCGTAATCATTCCGGTAGGGCTATGATCGTAGAACCATCCCACCTTATTAAATAACCATATAAGAAAAAACTGTGCCGCAAGCGTAGCAACAGCAAGATAAAAACCTTTAATCCGAAGGCTAGGCAATCCGAACACAACGCCAACTGCCGCCGTCACCAGACCCGAAACAAATATCAAGATGAGGTAGTTAACCTCGGGAAAGAAACCCACCAGCTTAAAAGAGGCATAAGCGCCAACTGCCATAAATGCGCCCGTCCCCAAAGAAACTTGTCCGCAATATCCAGTCAGAATGTTGAGTCCGAGCCCTGCAAGCGCGTAAACCAAAAGCGGTATCAATATTGCATTAGCCCAGTATTCGTTGATGACAAATGGCACAACACAAAAAGCAACCAGGAGTATGCCGATGACAAACACGCGATCTTGTGCGATCGGAAAGATCGCCTGATCTGCACTGTAGCTCGATTTAAACTGACCGTTTTCTCGATAGAACATGGTCAAACTCTCTCAATGATTCGCTCGCCGAACAAACCCTGCGGTCTAAACAGCAGAAACCCCAGCGCAAGAACATACGCAAACCAGTTCTCAATAGCGCCCCCAACCAATGGCCCAACGTAAACTTCAGCCACTTTCTCTCCCACGCCGATGATGAGCCCCCCCACAATCGCGCCTGGCACCGAAGTAAACCCGCCTAATATCAAAACGGGAAGGGCCTTGAGCGCAATCAGCGATAACGAAAACTGCACACCGGACTTGCTGCCCCACATAATGCCTGCGACCAAAGCGACAATACCTGACACGGACCAAACGATTACCCATATCTTGTCCAGAGAAATCCCAACACTTAGCGCCGCCTGATGATCATCCGCTACTGCTCGTAGCGCGCGTCCGACTCGAGTTTTCTGAAAGAAAATAGCAAGAGCGGTAACCAATACTGCCGCGGTAGCGGCAGCGACAATCTCAAGCTTTTCAACATAGAGATTAAAATTATCCAAGAGCCAATCGGACGCGCCTTGCGGAATCCCGATATCAAGCGGCTTTACATCAGACCCAAACAAAAGATCACCCAGACCTTCAAGAACGAAAGCGAGACCGATCGTTGCCATAAACAAGATGATCTCTTCTTGCTTGACAAGAAATCTAAGCACCGCACGCTCGATTACCCAAGCCAGGAGAATCATGATCAGCGCAGTAGCCGGGATCGCAAGCCATACCGGCAAGGTGAATCCGAACACCGCGAAGAACCAGCCATCCTCCGCGAGAAAATCGTACAGCGCGAGCGCAGCAAAAAGGGCGAGAACGCCTTGGGCAAAATTAAATACACCTGAGGCTTTAAAAATCAAGACAAACCCGAGCGCGACCAAGGCATACATGACGCCGGTCATCAAGCCGCTAATGACAACCTCAAGGAGAAACAAATCAAATGCCATCTTTCCCTCCTAAAAACCAAAAAAAGAAAGTCTCTGGTCGCATAACCGTCATGTTAATCATGACTGACTCCAAGATATGCATCAATCACATTTTGGTTCGCCCGCACTTCCTCTGGAGTGCCCTCTGCAATTTTCCGCCCGTAGTCCAACACCACGACCCGATCTGATATATCCATCACGACACCCATATCATGCTCGATGAGCGCAATCGTCGTCCCGAACTCTTCGTTGGTTTCTAGGATAAACCGGCTCATATCCTCTTTCTCCTCGAGATTCATGCCCGCCATAGGCTCATCCAACAGCAACAAAGTGGGCTCAGCAGCAAGTGCCCGACCCAGTTCGACTCGTTTTTGCAAACCGTAAGGCAGTCGCCCAACCGGTGTTTTTCGTATCGTCTGGATCTCAAGAAAATCAATCACATGCTCAACAAACTCGCGATTTTCGATCTCCTCTCGCTTAGCAGGACCAAAATGGAGCGCCTGCCAGAATAGGCCTTTGCTCATCTTCGTATTTCGACCCGTCATGATGTTATCGAGAGTGCTCATTCCCCGGAAAAGCGCAATATTCTGGAAGGTTCGGGCAATACCGCCTAAAGCCGCTTCATGCGGTTTCATTTGCGATCGCCTTTTCCCCTGGTAAGTGATACTGCCCTCCTGCGGGTGATAAAAGCCATTGATGACGTTGAGCATTGAGCTCTTACCTGCTCCATTTGGCCCAATAATCGAACGCACTTCTCCTTTCCGAATGTCGAAACTCACGTCCGACAATGCGTGAACACCCCCAAACGAAAGGAAAATTGATTCCACTTCTAGCAGTATTTCGTTTCTTGAATCGGCTGTCATTTGTCGTTATCGTTCTGGAAGGCTTTGTATCCTGCCTAAGCGACTGCTCGAGCCTGTAGTGACGTCACATCGACATCACGTATCTCGAGATTCGCCTCGATCTTTCCCTGGCGACCATCCTCAAACATGACTTCGGTACTGACAAAGCACTGCTGTCGGCCATCGAAAAGCGCTTCAATCAGATCACTATACCTATCATTGACAATTCTCCGCCGGACTTTTCGCGTACGTGTTAACTCGCCGTCATCCGGATCAAGCTCTTTGTGAAGAACCAGAAAACGCCTAATCTGTGAGGTCGCAAGATAAGCATCTTTAGCAATACTTCGATTAACCTTCTCAACGCAGTCCTGAATCAAATCATAGACCTTAGGATTGGCAGCGAGTTCCTGATAGCTTGCATACGCGACGTTATTTCGTTCTGCCCAATTTGCCACCGCATCAAGATCAATATTGATAAATGCAGTGACAAAATCGCGTCCGTCACCGAAAGTGACCGCTTCTTGAATCTCTGGATAAAATTTAAGCTTATTCTCTAAAAACTTTGGCGCAAACATGCTGTCATCATTAAGTTTGCCCACATCTTTCGCACGGTCAATGATTCGCAGATGCCCCTCATCATCGAAATACCCTGCATCGCCGGTTCGGACCCAGCGGTCACTGGTTTTGGTTTCAGAAGTAGCCTCAGGATTTTTAAAATATTTCTGAAACACACCGGGGCTTCGGTAAAGCACCTCGCCACTGTCTTCAATCCGAATTTCGACACCCGGTGGTGGCGTACCGACACTCTCTGACCTGACCGCTCCGTCAGGCTGCATCGTGATAAATACAGTCGCTTCGGTCTGCCCGTAAAGCTGTTTCAAGTTGACGCCAAGCGACCGGTAGAACTCAAAAATCTCTGGCCCAATTGCTTCACCTGCGGTGTATGCCACACGAACACGATTAAGCCCTAGAGAGTTTTTAATTGGCCCAAAAATCAGCAGCTCTCCAATCTGATAGTGCAAGCGGTCTATGACTGAAACTTTTTGGCCATCCAGTAATCGAGCACCGCTTTTTTTTGCCACTTTCATGAAGTGATTAAAGAGCGTCCGCTTAAAACTGCCCGCGTCTTTCATGCGGATCATGACGCTAGTGAGGACGTTCTCAAAAACCCGGGGCGGTGCAAAGTAGTAAGTCGGCCCTATCTCTCGAAGATCCTGCGCGACCGTGCTGGCGTTTTCAGGACAATTAACGCAAAACCCAACCACCAGACCCATTGCAAATGAGAATGCGTTATCACCGACCCATGCCATCGGCAGGTAAGCGAGCACCTCCTCATCTGCAGTCACTTTATCAAACGCACTCGTATTGCGAGCCGTCACAAGAAGGTTCTCATTCGAAAGCACAACCCCTTTGGGTCGACCTGTCGTACCAGAGGTATAAAGAATAACCGCGGTGTCGGATGATAGCCCTTTATCAATCTCAATATTGACTCGATCCGGATCCGATTCAAGCAAGTCGCGACCTCGTGTGACGATATGCCGCATATCGATAACTATATCCTGATCGTACTTTCTTAAACCTTTGGGATCACAGTAGATAATTTTTTCGATACGCGGGCACTGCTCGCGAATCTCAAGCGCCTTATCAACCTGCTCTTGGTTTTCAGCAACGATGAAACGCGCCTCGGCGTGATCAACAACGTACTCAATTTCCTTAGCGATCGAATCTTGATACGCGGGCACGGGAATTCCGCCAATTGACTGGGCCGCCAGCATGCTGGCATACAGGCGGGGGCGGTTATCGCCAATAATCACGAGCGTGTCGCCTCGGGACATCCCGAGATACATTAAGCCCGACGCAAGAAAAAAAGCCTCATCACAAAACTCATCAAGACTCCACGTCTGCCATATGCCGAATGCTTTTTCGCGCATGGCCGGCGTTGCACCATCTTTTTTTCTACGAATTCTTAGAAGTTGCGGAAACGTGCCCGCTTCTGATTCACTAGAACCATCCATATCCTCTTCTCTGTATTCGGCTCAACTCTTTTTACCCTCTCCATATGGATCAGGCCCGGTCAGCTCGATGACGCGTTACTAACGCGTCCGACCTATTATGATGACTTAGGTTGCGAAGGGCAAAACTAGACTTAAATAGCGGATTTTTAGATAGAAAACGAAAAAGCGCCCGACGATGTCGGGCGCTTAATTAGCTTGCGCATGAATAATACGCGCTCAAGGGGCAGTCCGTTTAACCAGAACTGAGCGACATCAGATTAGAAAGGGATATCATCGTCAAAATCGCCACTAGGGCCAGAATCACGCTGCGGCGGACTTGCCGACGGTGCACTTTGGGAGTCACCTCCACCCCCACGGCCACCTAAAAACGTCATCTCTCGAGCAACAATCTCAGTAGACCAGCGATCATTCCCATCTTTATCTTGGTATTTAGAGGTCTGAATTCGTCCCTCAATATAAACTTGTGATCCTTTCTTGAGATACTCTCCCGCAAGTTCCGCCTGGCGACCAAACAGCTTAATACGATGCCACTCGGTTCGCTCCTGCTGCTCACCGCTATTTTTATCTTTCCAGCGTTCAGAAGTCGCCACCGAAATACTCGCGATCGCACTACCGTTTGCTGCATAGCGGATTTCCGGATCATTACCTAAGTTTCCCACCACAATTGCTTTATTTACGCCAGCCATCGGTCAATCTTTCCTTTTTTAATTTTTTAAAATCAGATTATTTTCTATTGAAACAGTATAACCCTCATCAAGCAAATGTTCTCAACTGATCAGAAATTTTTACCCGAATCTGGGA
>SHBR01000011.1 GCA_004212795.1 Candidatus Thioglobus sp. | reverse complement strand
TCATCAAGTGATATTGAACCTTTTTCTGATGCACCTAAAACCCAAATCCCCGCAGTCTTTAACATCTTGAGCACCTGACTCCAGTTACCCACCTCAAAAATCTTTAAACGGTGAAATCCGCCCTCGGCAACTCTCAGCGCCGCTGGGGTCAAGCCTGCGCCACCTTTCACCGGAATAATCACCGCATCAACTCTCGCTGCTGCTGCCGTCCGTAGACATGCGCCGACATTTCTTGGGTCCTCAAGACCGTCAAGGATGGTGATCAGTGGAACACCAACAAATTCATTCAGCCAGGTTCGGAGCTCGCTCAGACCTTCGCCGGGCACCCTTACCAATAGACCCACAACACCCTGGTGGCGAACGTCGCCAGCAAGATTATCTAACTCCTTTTTCTGAGCACGACGAATCTTCACACCGCTTGACCGTGCACGACTGAGCAAGTTACTCAGCCTTGAGCTCTCTTTCATCCCGTAGTGCACGATTTCGCCAATCGAATGGCGGTCCGCTGTTAGCGCGGTTTCAATGGCGTGAAACCCACACAAAACATTTATTCCTTTTGACAATTTATTCTCTCAACTCTTAAGACCTGCTTGAGACTTTACGACCCCTGTTTATACGACCTTCGCGATGGTTTTTGATTTTTCTTTTTTGTTTTTTAAACGGCCTGACGAAATCAACTTTTCCCTGTTCAACGTCCACCCCGGCAACCTGAATTGAAATCGGGTCGCCGACCCGAATCGTCTGCCCCGTCTGACGGCCCGTTAGAACCAAGGATTTAGGTTCGAACTCAAAAAAATCATCCCCAATCTCCGAGATATGCAAAAGACCGTCTATCGGATATTGATCGAGCGTAATAAACAGACCGAAGGAGGTTGCGGAGGTCACCCGACCCAAGAATGTCTCCCCCAAATGTCTTCCGATAAATTCTGCCTTTAAGATCGAGTGAATTTCTCGTTCGCCATGTTCTGCAAGGCGTTCTGTCTTTGAGCAGTGTAAAGCAATTTGCTCTAGTTCTTGTTGAGACAATTCCGGATCCTCGCCTGCATCCAGTTTGAGTATCCACTTTAATAGTCGATGCACAATCAGGTCTGAATATCGGCGAATCGGAGATGTGAAGTGAGTGTATCGCTCAAATCCAAGCGCAAAATGCGGAGCGCAGTTGCTCGAGTAACTTGCCTGCTTCATACACCTCAATATAAGAGTCTGAAGGGCTTCGAATGGAAATGATGCCTGCCGAATTTCGGCGAGACATTCCGACAGGTCTCTGGCGTTCGGATCGGACGACCCATTCATGTTGACACCAAAAAGGCTAAGGACCTGCCGAAGCTCACAAATACGATCAGAGTCCGGGGCACCGTGAATACGATATATGGCTGCTGGAAGGTTCTTTTCAAGGCACTGCGCTGCGCATACATTTGCAGCGAGCATGCATTCTTCAATGATCAGTGTAGCGACTGGGCGATCGATATGCTTGATATCACTTAACCAACCATCATCGCGATACGTTGTTTGAGTCTCGGGGAAATTAAATTCGACACCGCCCGCGTTGAGTCGGCGTTCCGTCAGCTTTTGGGCCAGAACATGTAACGATTCGAGATTATGCCGCGCCTTATCTGAGATTCTGGGGCTCAGCGGTCTAACACCCATCAGGTGTTCAGAGGCTTCCTGATAAGTCAACCGGGCAACTGAACATATGGTGCCAGAAACAAATTGACTGTTTTTAAGATTTCCTTGCTGATCAAAAATCATTCTGCAAACGAACGCGAACCGTTCCCGATCTGGCCGCAGAGAGCAGACATCATTGGATAGAATTTCGGGCAACATCGGAAGAACTCGGTCGGGGAGATAAACTGAGTTTCCTCTCTCCCTCGCAGCCTGATCGAGCACGGTCCCCGGCTTTACCCAGTGGCTTACATCTGCGATTGCGACATCCAGGTGATAGCGTTCCCCATCAAACTGACAAAGAACCGCATCATCAAAGTCTCTTGCGCTTTCGCCGTCGATCGTAATGAATGACAGATCCCTTAAGTCAATGCCGTGGCACGCTGGAGCCTCGTCGACACGGCGCCTGATAGAAACGTTTAATTGATCCAAGTCAAATGGCCACTCAACCTCATACCCCTGCTTTTCAATTACTCGTTCGGCGAGCAACCCAGCAGGGTTCGTCTCTGGAACCACGCGCATGACTTCAGCTAGTGCTTTGTTGGTAAAAAAGGGGTGAGTCAGACGCGTTGCCCAGACAAACTGCCCATCCTGACCGCCCTTCAAGAGATGGTCTGGCACTAGCGATATTTCGTTGGTTGGTCCGCTTTCGGCGATTATGACGTTCTGATCACCCCGCCGACCGAGTTGACCCAAGAAAGGTTTGGCGCTGGTCGAAAGAATGGCCAGCACCCTTACTTCCGGGTTACCCCTTTTGCGAGCCTGCTTGAGATCTACAAGCACCAGGTCACCCGTTAACACACGTCTGGCTTGACGATCAGATAAAAAATAAGTCTCATCGTCTTTGACGTTCACAACCCGGTGTTTTTGCGAACCATCCGTCACAGTCCCAACTCGAAGGCGAGCTTTTTTACGGATTGATAAATTGCCCGCATTACTCCGGGTCAATAGTCCTGACTGGCAAAGTCGATCAAAAACGGTACGAGCCGAGAGATCTTGTTTTTTGGTGCCAGAAAGCCCGTCGATGAGTTCTGACTCACTTAGACTTTTTTCAACCAACAGTCGCCTTAAAGCATAGGCTTCAATCTGGTATTCCAGCGGGAGAATAGAGGCAGCTAAAGACACGGGTCGAATCATACAGGCTGAGGTGGCGTAATAGACAAAATAAATATATTAGTGAGGCTGGCAGATGACACTTTTACGCTTACGGCCAGAATAGATAATCATTCAGTAAAAAGACACTCCCTTCTAGGTTTAAATCTCGCCATGGCAGTTAATTCAACCGTGTATAATTGCCGCCACTTCTCTTAGGTTCAGCCCCATCTTCTTAGGCTCTGAGCTAAGACGAGTCAGATAACAACTCTCGTGGATTAGAGTCGTTGCCGAGGTGGCGGAACTGGTAGACGCGCTAGCTTCAGGTGCTAGTGGGGGTAACCCCGTGGAGGTTCAAGTCCTCTCCTCGGTACCATATTGGCGCAAAAACACTCATGGGAGCGACAATTTTAGTGGTAGTCGATTCTGTATCCCGACTATCCCAATCCCTCAATAATACCGCCAGAAACAAATTGATTGAGGCGAGCGAAAAACACACGCTTAACGGGACATCTTCAGCGTTAACGTCGAAACGACTTAAAACAGATTTTTGAGCACCATGGTCTCTTCGCGATCTGGACCCGTCGAAACGATATCAATAGGAACGTCCAGCAATTCCTCTAAGCGACTAAGAAAGTTTTTTGCCTCTCGTGGCAACTCGGACAGCGATCGAGCACCAACGGTTGATTCACTCCATCCGGGAAGCGACTCGTAGTTGGGCACACACCGATCGAGACTGCGTGAATCCCACGGTGGCTGCTTAATCGTTTCGCCATCCAGTTTATAGCTCGTGCAGATTTTGATGTCGGAAAGCGAATCGAGCACATCCAGCTTGGTCACACAAAGCGAATCAACACTATTGATCCAACAAGCCCGCCTCGCAAGCACTGCATCAAACCACCCACATCGACGGGGGCGTCCGGTTGTCGCGCCAAACTCATGTCCATTTTTCGCCAAATGATCCCCATCGCTATCGAACAGTTCGGTCGGAAAAGGTCCAGCGCCAACGCGAGTGGTATACGCTTTCACGATCCCCATGACGGTTGTCATCATTAATGGCCCAACACCGCTACCACATGCTGCCGCGCCCGCCGTTGTGTTTGATGAAGTGACAAATGGATAGGTGCCTTGATCAATATCCAGCAACGTCCCTTGCGCCCCCTCAAATAGCACATTTCCGTTGTCTTGATGAATCTCGTAGACTCGATTACTGACATCGCCAATCAAGCCAGCCAGTTCTTGAGACCAGCGATGCACCTCAGAAAAGACGTCATCCGGAGCGATGGCATCGACGCCAAACCGGGACGTCAGTAAAAAATTATGGTATTCAAGAAGTTCGCCGACGCGTTCGCAACAAGAATCGGGGTCAGATAATTCTCCAAAACGAATGCCTCTTCGGGCAGCCTTATCCTCGTACGCGGGGCCAATGCCTCGCCCGGTCGTGCCGATTGCATTTTTTCCACGAGCCCGCTCACGAGCCTGGTCTAATGCCACATGACTGGGGAGGATAATAGGACTTCCAGGGCTAATCAGGAGACGCTGGCGAGGTTCGCAGCCTGCACTTTCTAAAGCATTTAATTCCTCGATAAGTGCATCAGGCGCAACAACGACTCCGTTCCCGATCATGCACTGCACATTTTTTCGGAGAATGCCAGATGGCACAAGATGAAGGACGGTTTTCTGCCCCTCTATTACCAGAGTATGGCCTGCGTTATGCCCTCCCTGAAAACGAACCACCGCGTCGCAACGCTCTGTGAGCAGGTCAACGATCTTACCCTTGCCTTCGTCTCCCCACTGAATTCCGAGAACCACTAACTTTTTAGACATGGCCCGCTTCTCAATTGGCGACTAGACACGCGCTTAACCTCTGACCCATGCCAGTATTACCAATCCAAAAATCATGACTGCTGTTCCACCGGCTCTCAATTGTCGATCGGTTAACCCTTGCAGGATATTAGCCAACGATCGATATCCTTTAGGACTCGCAAACGGAATCAGACCTTCAATCACAAATACCAGTCCCAAAGCGACTAGAAAGCTCTGCCAATCCAAAATAAACGTTATTGACTGGACCCAGGTTTGGCTTGTTTAAAGTACTTGAAAAATTCTGAATCAGGTTCTACCACTAACAAGTTATCAGGACTTGCGAAGGTCTTTCGATAAGCATTTAAGCTCCGATACATCTGGTAAAACTCCCGATCACGACTGAAAGCCTCCGCATAAATTGATGTCGCCTCCGCGTCGCCTTGACCTTTCACCTCTTGGGCGGTCTGCTGGGCCTCTGCAATGATAATCGCTCTTTGACGATCGGCGTCCGCACGAATGACTTCTGCCGCCTCTGCGCCCCGCGCTCTCAAATCCATCGCGACTCTCGAACGCTCGGCTTCCATCCGCTGATAGACTCTTTCACTAATGCCGGGATCCAGGTCAACCCGCTTAAGCCGTACATCAAGGACTTCTATTCCAAGGGACGCCACCTCGCGGTTCATTGCGGTCCGAACCAAGTCCATGATCTCAACCCGGTCTCCCGAGATCACCTGCTGCACCGATCGATTACCAAACTCACTTCGTAGGGCATCATTGACCCGCTGAGCAAGACGACTGCGCGCATTTGAGGCGAGACCACCTAATCGAGTGTAGTAATCCGCCGCATTAGTGATCCGCCACTTGACGAATGAATCGACCACAAGGTTCTTTTTTGCTCTGGTGAGATATAACTCTGGATCAGAGTCCATTGTTTGCACTCGAGCATCAAAAAATTTAACGTTATTGATTAAAGGCGCCTTAAAGTGGATGCCTGGTTCGTCGTTCGACCGGACAATTTCACCGAACTGGAAAACGATCGCTTTTTCACGTTGATCCACATAGTAGACCGATGAAGCACCCAGTGTTACCGCTATCACCAGCAGCACAAGAGTAATCAGATTTTTTCCGCTCATTGCGTAAGGCTCCTTAGGCGACTGGAACGCTCCTGACGTGATTCGGACCCGCCAGTGTCCGCCATATCAGATCCTAGATTATCCAAATTAAATTCTTCATTCGTACTTGCCATTGATCCGCTATTTTTCCTGATTAACTGATCAAGCGGGAGATACATCACGTTATTCCCTCCGCTTTTTTGATCAATAACTAGTTTTGTTGAGTTACTATAAACGTCTTCAAGCGCATCAAGATACAAACGATCCCGCGTCACATTAGGTGCTTTTGTGTACTCATCGAGCACTTGGAGGAACCGGGACGCTTCACCCCGCGCCTTCGCAACGACCGTCGCTTTATAAGCGGCCGCTTCTTGCTCTAATCTTGCGGCTGCGCCGCGAGCGCGAGGAATGATGTCGTTTTGATAAGCCTGCGCCTCATTTTTGAACCGCTCCTCATCTTCGCGAGCTTTAACCGCATCATCAAAAGCGGCTTTCACTTCAGCGGGCGGCTGGGCGTTCTGCATTTCGACCGCTTTAATATTGATTCCGGTATCGTAACGATCCAGAATCTGCTGAAGTAGTGATTTTGTTTCCTGCGCAATCTCTGCGCGTCCACCCGTAATTGCAAAGTCCATGGTGTTTCGACCTACAATCTCTCGAACTGCACTCTCGGTCGCACCCCGAACAACCAAGTCATAAGCTTCCGCCACATTAAAGATTAACTGTCGCGGATCTTTGATGTCATATTGAACCGCGAAATGAATATCAATGATGTTCTCGTCTGCTGTCAGCATCAAAGCCTCGCGCCCAACGGTCGTCGCTTGATTGGATCGAGCGCTTGTTCGATAACCCACTTCAACGGTCCGGATCTGCTGGATATTAACGACCTCCACTGATTCAATCGGATAAGGCATATGCCATCTGAGTCCAGCTTCCTTAACCGTCTTGTAAGCGCCAAATCGCATCTCGACTGCCTGCTGGCCCTGCTCAACCACATAAAAACCGGTTGCAAACCAGAGGCCGAGAACAATGATGGCGATGGGAGCAATCGCTTTCGAACTGAAACTCGGCAGGTTTCCACCAGATTTCCCGCCTCCTCCGCCTTTACCTCCAAATATGCCGCTAAACTTTTTCTGAATGTCCTTTAGCACCTCATCGAGATCAGGTGGTTGATTTTGGCCATTGCCCTGCCCCCAAGGATCTTTGTCGCCCGACCCTGACTGATTCCATGGCATCTAGTATTCACCTCTTTTTTGACTATTCATCGATTTAATTACGCCTCTGTTCACTTCTAAGACTCTACTCCGAGTTTATCACGGTCGAGTAAAAACTGACGTCTTCTTCGCCTTCACATCTTTGATCCTCCCTATGATTTTTTTGCTCTGAATCAAGAAACTCGGGGCAATAATCAGGATCTCGCTTAATCTTGCCGATAGTTGCGGCGTCTGCTCTCGCCCTGATATGCGATATCCCATCTTGGTCGACTGACTCCTCAAGCACTTCGGTCCAGGAGAAAATCTGAGCACGAAGACGCCCCTCAGAAGGGGGGATAGAAAAGCTAATCTCTCGGCTAAACTTCGATAATTCAATAAAAACCTCTTCAAGTAATGCCTCTATCCCGAATCCGGTGTGAGCCGAGACCCGAACCAAAGTCCTGCCATTAGGTGCGACTTTTCGTTGGACCGGTGCTTTTCCGCTGATATCACACTTGTTTCGCACCACGATCGTCGGGATTTCGGCCGCGTTAATCTCCGCTAATACGGTTTCCACCTCAGACTCATGTGTCATCACTTCAGGATCACTATCGTCGGCGACTCTCAACAATAGATCAGCGTTCGAAACTTCTTCAAGGGTAGACATGAATGCGTCAACCAGCGTATGCGGCAATCCTTGAATAAAACCAACGGTATCGGAAAGAATGGCCGACCCAAATCCTTTAATCTGAAGTCGGCGCATAGTCGGATCGAGTGTGGCAAAAAGCTGATCCGCACAAAAAACATCTTCGTTAACGAGCCGGTTAAACAAAGAAGACTTTCCGGCATTGGTGTACCCTACGATCGCAATGGTAGGCACGCGGGAGCGCGCCCTCCGATTACGACGCAAATGTCGCTGCGAACGAACCTTCGACAGCCGATTTTGAAGATATCGAATTCGAGCGCCGAGAAGACGGCGATCTGTTTCGAGCTGGGTTTCGCCCGGACCACGCAATCCAATTCCACCTCGTTGACGCTCAAGATGCGTCCATCCTCTAACGAGTCGTGTCGATAAATGTCGCAACTGAGCAAGTTCCACCTGAAGCTTCCCCTCATGGGTTCGCGCACGCATTGCGAATATATCCAGAATCAATCGTGTTCGATCCACAATGCGACATTTGCATAACCTCTCGAGATTTCGCTCCTGGACCGGAGTAATTGCCTGATTAAAAATAACAAGATCGGCCTCTGTATCAATAACCCGCTCCGCGATCTCTTGAACTTTGCCGCGACCAACGAAACTTGATGGGTCTGGATGGGGCCGTGACGCGCTCAAGCATCCGACCACATCCGCGCCTGCTGAGATTGCAAGCCCAGATAGCTCATCAAAATCAGAATCAAGAACCCCACCCTTACAACGCTGGTGAACCAGAAGCGCTCTTTCAGTCCCGACTGACAAATCGGATTTGGTCAACAGATCGGTTAAAAAACTTTCGTTAATGACAAAGCCACCAACACGCGAAATTTCCCCACTGTAGCCTCACTAGACGAGTCAAAATTTTAGAAACCGTAAATCAACACTTACACTTCCGAACGCTCTTCGAGACTCTGGTCGGTATTAGAGTCGTCGTCTGAATATGGTAGCTTGACGGTCTTTGTTGGAACAATAGTTGATATCGCATGCTTATAAATTAGCTGGCCAACGCTTCCTCGCAACAAAATAACGAAAGAATCGAAGGATTCCACTTGCCCCTGTAACTTGATTCCATTGACTAAATAAATTGCAACCGGGATTCGTTCTTTTCTGAGAGCATTCAGAAAAGGATCCTGCAAGGCTGTCGCTTTAAGTTGATTCATGTTTTTTTCCTCGTCGATTACACGCAATTCAACTCTTCAGCTAAACATGCAACGACACTTTATTGTTGTTATCGAAAAATAACGCGACCCCGGTGAAAACAGCCCAAAAATGAACACTTTAAAAACCGACTGTTGGCAACGATGATGTAATTTTTGTTACGGTTGCTCCTCAACATCTAAATCTAAATCCGCACCACGCTAATTTCAAGCCTGACGGCCTTTCATCGAGATATTCGCCGCATCCAGGTATCGACTAACCGATGAAACCAACCCTTGGCTGGAGGCGTCAAACCAGGTCAAACCTCGCTCATGGCGCAACCAGGTCAATTGGCGTTTCGCCAGACGTCTTGTCGCTGTCGCTATGTCCGCGATCATCTGCCTCTCGTCAACTTCATTCTCGAGGTGTGACCAAACCTGCTTATAACCAACAGATTTCATCGCAGGCGTCTCCCGGCATTGAGGATATCGAGAACGAATTCCGCGAACTTCTTCGATCAATCCCGCATCAATCATCCCACGCAAACGATCGTCGATACTTCTATGCAAAGTCCTTCGATCAGAAACGTTAATCGAGATTCTCGACACTTTGATCCCAGTTTTAGCAAGTCCATCTGAGCTCGTGCACTCTGAGACAGGATTACTCGTTAGTATATTAATCTCCAGTGCGCGAAGAATTCGTTGTCGATCATTTGAATCTATTCGATTCGCTGACACGGGATCCATCTTTTGCAGTCTGGAATAGACGGTCCCAAGGCCATTCTGACGCACATCGCTCGCTAAACGTTGGCGAAGCTCCTGATCAGCAGCTGGAAGTTTTGGAATACCCTTCAATAGTGCAGAAAAGTAAAACATTGTCCCGCCGACAAGCAGGGGTATTCTTTCTCGTCTCAAGATCTCATCGATGTGAAATCGCGCTAGCGTACAAAAATCGCCTACCGAAAAGATCTCTGGGACATCCCTGATACCAATGAGGTGATGTGGAAATTGAGCAAGAAGATCTTCGGATAATCGAGCCGTCCCAATCTCCATTCCGCGGTAAACTTGACCAGAATCGACACTAATCAAGTCGATGGGAAAGCGAGATGCCAACTCTAAAGCTAGCGAGGACTTCCCCGTTGCGGTCGGCCCATGGAGGAATATGACGTGCTGGGCAGTCAAGGGTATTATTCGAGGATTGGCCGCTTGAGCGACTGCGTATCCAAAACATCACTGCTATCGATTAGACCGAAAGACCGATCCGCTAAAATGAATGATCGGTTCCCGGGCAGAATTTTTGCGGCCAAGTGGCTCGGGCCAAAAACCTCCAAAGCATCCGAAACATCGTCGTTTAGACAGGAAACCTCAACGTCGCAATACCGTTTAAGTCCTCTAAATATGGCCCGGGAAATTTGTTCTTGAGACTTTGTGCTTCGGAGCAACCTTTCCTCTTCTTTATTGGTGATAAAGCCCGTTTCTACCAACACGGAGGGGATATCTACCGATTTCAACACGACAAAAGCCGCCTCCTCCACCTGATCACTATGTAAGGCGCCAATCTGTCCAATTTCAGACAAAATCTCACGTCCTAACTTTTTACTCTGTTTGAGTTTCCAATCAAGACCCATATCTAAAAGCGCTTCCTGGATGTCAGGTTCCTGCTCGCCAATTGCGACGCCACCCGCGAGGTCAGACGCGTTTTCACGAGCCGCAAGCCATTTACCCATCTCGCTACTGGCACCTCGATCTGATAATACAAAAACAGATGCGCCCTTTGCGGTTTTTCGTTTGGCAGCATCCGCATGAATCGAAATGAACGCGTCGGCTTTTTCACGCCTCGCAATCTCAATACGACTGCGTAGACTGACATAATAATCCGCGTAACGAGTTAGAAAGGCTCGCATCCGTCCGTCTGAATTTATCAGGCGCACAAGCTTTTGGGCAATCTCCAAAACAATCCGCTTTTCTTGCGTGCCGCCGGAGCCGATGGCCCCTGGATCGTCACCTCCATGACCTGGATCGACCGCTACTAGAAATTTTTTAGATCGTGTTTTTTCCGACCTCGTTTCTTTGGCAATTTCTGTTTGATCGCGAGAAATATCAACCACTAAGCGATAAGGGTAGGGATTCTTGGGTTCAAGCAAAAAATCACTGTAGGAAACTGGCCTATCAAGATCCAAGACGACTCTTAACGTATATCGATCAGGACGACCTGTCCGGATTTTCAAAACAGTCTCAGTCGCCGTTGGCGGTTTAACGCCGTGGCTCGAGATTTCAGCGCCGAATAAATCAATCACTAGACGATCAGGATTTTTTAGCAAGAAAATCTCATACTTGGGTTGTTGAGTTAGATCCATAACAAATCGAACCTGATCAGGTCCTGCCCAAAGACGCATTCCGTTTACTTCGGTGGCGCCTAAAACCCCCTGAGTAACTGCCAGCAACGCGACGAGGATAACGCCCTTCACTTTACTCATATGTCAGGGATTTCCGTCGTGATGTGGGTTTTCAACGGATAGCGTAATGTCTTTTATGGTTACTTTTCTTCGGTTTTCAAAATATTCAATCTCAATTTTCCATTCTGGTCTTGGCAGCAGATCCTCGGCTCGTTCCGGCCATTCGATCAAAATAATGCATCCCATAGCTAACCGATCTCGAAATCCCAAGCTCTCGACCTCTTCCGCCGTCTTAATTCGATACAGGTCTAAATGATGGACCTCACCCTTAGAAGTCTGATACTCCTCGACTAGTGTATAGGTCGGACTTACCACCCGACTCTGAGAGCCCATTCCAGAGATCATTCCTTTTACCAGGGTCGTTTTTCCTGCGCCCAAATCTCCTTTCAAATGAACTGTGCATGGAGCTGATATTTGACCGGCAAGTTCATAGCCAACGGCTTCCATCTCACAAGGAGTGCTTACGATTATTTGGCGGATCATAGTCCTATCTCAAGCGGGAACTAAGGTACGGCACCTGTCTGATCAAGTCACTCGCAAGCATTCCAACAGCGCCGGCGTTCTTGGCAATCAAATCGCCAGCAGAGGCATGAAGCCATACTCCGGCTCCCGCCGCCTCGAATGCCGGCAACCCTTGCGACATCAGGCCTCCAATCATGCCTGATAAAACATCACCCATCCCTGCTGTTGCCATTCCCGGATTGCCCCGATCACAAATCAATTGTTCTCCGTTGGCTCGTCCAATCAAAGTCCCTGCTCCTTTTAAAACAGCAATTGAATTAAATTTCGCTAAAAGCGCTTCCAGGGCACTCGGTCTATCACCCTCTAAACATCCCACATTAATCCCCAACATACGTGCAGCTTCACCAGGATGAGGCGTTAAGACCGCATCCGTTAACACCTGCCTATTCGCTTCCAATAAAGTCAAGGCATCAGCATCAACTACCTTGGGCACTGTGGTTTGGATGCTATGGTGAAATATTTTTTTTGACCAATCAGTTAAGCCCAGGCCCGGACCAATTACAGCAACATCGACACTTTCTAAAAGCTGATGGACGTCATCGTCTGTCATTAAAGGCTTTACCATTAGCTCCGGACTCATGGCAGCAACTGATTCAGCATTGTCCGGAAAACAGCCGACTGTCACTCGACCGGCGCCCGACCGTAGGGCGGCCAACCCACTAAGGGCGACCGCGCCAGGCATACCGCGAAAACCCCCAACAACGCCAACATGTCCCGCATCGCCTTTATGAAAGCTGTTATGGCGCGTAGGCCGAACATTTTCAATCCACTGATCACTAAGACAGGTTGCCCAAAAATCATCATGCACGGATAAATGGCCTGCTATTAACGGTTTAAACACAATATCACCGGCAACATCTCGTGCTTTGCTCATGAACAGTCCACGCTTTAAGCCGATAAACGACATTGTTACATCGGCTGTTATCGCAACTTGTGATATACGCCCGGAATCCGCATCCAACCCTGAAGGGACATCAAGTGAAAAAACAGGTTTCACTTGTTTATTGACACTCAACATTATCGTCCGAAAAGGTTCGCGAACTTTTCCAGAAAATCCGATGCCAAGCAACGCATCGACGATAAGGTCTGCCTCAACCAAAGCTGCTTCACTGAAACTTGAGGCCACGACGCCTGCAGCCAAAGCTTTATTTAATGCCTCTTCAGCCTCTGAAGTTGATGGCTTAGCCGCAAGCACCAGGCATACGCTTAGGCCTGCATTCTGGGCGAGACGCGCCAAAACAAAGCCGTCTCCGCCATTATTACCGCCTCCACAAAGAACGACGACTCGGCTGACCGATGGCCAACACTGCCGGAGGCAGGAATAGGCTTCCTGACCCGCCAATTCCATGAGGGATTTATCGGATTTTAGAAACTTTCTCGCGCTTGCTTCAATCGCTCGAATCTGGGCAACAGAATACAACGCGTTGGTTAAGTTACGCATCGCGGTATGATAGCGCGATGACTGAACTGAACACCAACCATCTTGCAGAGCTCGCCCGCAACATTAATGAATGGGCTCAAGAACTTGGGTTCAATGGAGTGGGGATCTCGGATTCAGGTCTTGAAGACGCCGGAGATCAATTGAATGCCTGGCTAGCCAAAGGTTGGCATGGCGAGATGAGCTTCATGTCGCGAAATACAGAAAAACGGATCAAGCCGGAATTATTAATACCCGAGGTAAAACGCATTATTAGCGTCAGGCTCAACTATTGGCCAGAACAAAGCACTGACCCGGGCGAGCTAATAAAACAGCAGGATCAAGCCTACATCGCCCGATACGCCCTAGGTCGGGATTATCATCGCTTGATGCGTCGCCGCCTCCAGCAGTTGGCAAACAGGATTTCGGACGAGATTGGCCCATTCCACTACCGCGCCTTTGTTGATAGTGCCCCGGTGATGGAGAAACCCCTGGCGAGTGCAGCTGGCCTCGGTTGGATCGGAAAACATACTAACCTTATTGATCCTCACTCTGGCTCATGGTTTTTTTTAGGTGAGCTGTATACTGACTTACCACTTCCCACAACTCGACCTGCCAAAGATCATTGCGGATCATGCACACGATGTATTGACGCCTGCCCCACCGGCGCTTTAGATACACCATACCAATTGGATGCACGACAGTGCATCGCGTATTTAACCATTGAACACAAATCCAGTATTCCCGAGCCCCTTAGGGCCCTTATTGGAAATCGTATTTTCGGTTGCGACGATTGTCAGCTCGTTTGCCCCCACAACCGCCTTACTCAAAAAGGCGATGCGGAGTTTTCTCCTAGGCACGGACTCGACACCGCCACCCTTTTGGATCTTTTCGCCTGGTCGCCGGAAGAGTTTAATCGTTGTACTGCAGGAAGCCCGATACGTCGACTAGGTTATGAGCGTTGGATGCGAAACCTTTCGGTTGCAATTGGAAACAGCACGCCAACCGAAAAAAAAATCTCAATCTTGCAATCGAAATTTAAAAAGATCTCAGCAATGGTCGATGAACATATCGTATGGGCAATTAACCGGCTTCGTTCCAGATTAGCGGGCGAACAAGGGATTACAGACCAAGGACCGGCTAACAAAACCCTGTCAAGCGATGTCGTAGCCGTGAAACGGCATCCCAATTAGGTAATCGGTTTATCTAGAAAGAAATGTTCGCGATAAAACTTTAACTCTTCGATGGAGTCCAGCACGTCATTTAACGCGCGATGGCCACCACTTTTTACAAATCGATTACAGATGTCCGGTCGCCATCGGTTTGCAAGCTCTTTTATACTGCTGACGTCAAGATTGCGGTAGTGAAAAAACGCCTCAAGCTTTGGCATCGACCGATACAGGAATCGTCGATCCTGACAGATGCTGTTACCACAAAGCGGCGAGGTCTTTTCGGGCAGAAACTCTTTCAAAAAGTCTAGCGTCTGCTGTTCCGCATCATGTTCGCTTATGTTCGAATCCCTGACTCGATCAATTAGCCCGGTGCCGCCATGAGTCTTCTGGTTCCAGCTATCCATAGCGGCCATCACATTCTCGGGCTGGGAAATTGCGAGGACAGGCCCTTCCCCGAGGATTTCAAGGTCCGAGTTGGTAACGACTGAAGCGATCTCGATAATTCGATCACCATCAGGGTCAAGACCTGTCATCTCGAGATCGAGCCAGATCAGATTAGTCGACTTTCCTTTCAAACGTTACAGAATCCCAAAGATATGTCCCCCTATGCAGTCAATCCTATCCGTCGCTTTCGACCGCTTTCATGCTAAGCCGAATCCGACCCTGTTTATCGACCTCAAGCACTTTAACCTTTACCAGATCGCCTTCCGACAATTTATCGCTAACATTAGCGACACGCTCTTCAGAGATCTGCGAGATATGAACTAAACCATCTTTTCCGGGAAGAATATTTACAAACGCACCGAAATCCATGAGGCGTACAACCTTGCCCTCATAAATGGTGCCTGCTTCAACATCAGCCGTAATCTGTTCGATACGGCGTCGAGCCTCTTCTGCTGCCGACAAGTCAGACGTAGCAATTTTGATTGTGCCATCGTCGTCAATGTCAATTGCAGCGCCCGTTGCCTCTGAAATGGCCCGAATCGTCACGCCGCCTTTACCAATCACGTCGCGGATCTTATCCGTCGGCACAGACATGGTCGTGATTCGAGGCGCATACCGAGACATCTCCTCTCTTGGCGTGCTAATGGCTTTAGCCATCTCACCAAGAATATGAAGTCTACCGCGCTTAGCTTGATCCAGCGCCTGTTCCATTATCTCCTTGGTGATCCCATCGATTTTGATATCCATTTGAAGTGCGGTGACACCATCAGAGGTTCCAGCGACTTTAAAATCCATATCGCCAAGATGATCTTCATCGCCCAGAATGTCAGTCAAAACCGCAAACTGATCGCCCTCTTTTATCAAACCCATTGCTACGCCAGCGACCGGTGCTTTCAAAGAAACCCCGGCATCCATCAACGCAAGACTTGTGCCGCAGACCGTCGCCATGGAACTGGAACCATTTGATTCAGTAATCTCAGACACGGCCCGAATGACGTAAGGGAAGTCTTCGGTAGAAGGTAGCGCCGCTAACATTGCACGCTTCGCTAATCTGCCATGTCCGATCTCTCTGCGTTTCGGGGAGCCCACTCGCCCGGTTTCGCCAACACAAAACGGGGGGAAGTTGTAGTGCAACATAAAGGGGTCGCGTCGCTCACCCTCAAGTGCATCGATCACCTGCGAATCACGCTCGGTTCCGAGCGTGCAAGTTACGATTGCTTGTGTTTCTCCACGGGTGAACAGTGCGGAACCATGGGTTCTCGGCAAAACGCCGGTCTCGATAGTAATCGGTCGGACCGTTTCTTTATCACGCCCGTCAATACGCGGCTCGTTTGCAAGGATCCGTCCTCTGACGGTATTTTTCTCTAAAACTTTAATTGCACTTTTTAATGATTCTGCTTCCGAATCATCTGCATCATCACCCAGCAAATCAGATACTGCTTTTTGCTTGACCGCAGCCATTGCTTCTTGGCGATCGGACTTGTCTGCGATCTTATACGCGCCCTCGATATCCGAGCCTACCGTCGCGCTTACTTTTTCAAATAAGGCATCATCTTTTGCCTCTGCTTCCCACTCCCAGCGCGGATTCCCAACTTCAGTTACGAGTGCGTCAATTGCATTTATTGCTACTTTGGCGTTCTCATGGCCAAACATCACAGCGCCGAGCATCTGCTCTTCAGTCAGTTGATCCGCTTCTGATTCGACCATCAACACGGCAGAATCAGTCCCCGCAACCACCAGGTTTAATGCTGAGGCCTCAAGCTGGCTGGCGGTTGGATTAAGGACATATTCCCCGTCGATATAACCCACTCGCGCGCCGCCGATAGGTCCATTAAAAGGAACTCCTGAAATAGACAGCGCTGCTGACGCGCCAACCATTGCGACAATATCAGGATCAATCTCGGGATCGACCGACATCACGGTTGCGATCACTTGAATTTCGTTATTAAACCCTTCTGGAAATAACGGACGGATCGGTCGATCAATCAGCCTTGCGGTAAGAATAGCCTTTTCTGCGGGGCGTCCCTCACGCTTGAAAAACCCACCCGGGATCCTTCCTGCGGCATAAGTCCTTTCCTCGTAGTCGACAGTGAGTGGGAAAAAATCGCGTCCGCTCGGGCCTCGAGCCGCAACGACCGTCACTAGAACTACGGTTTCACCCAGACTGGCTAGCACAGCGCCACTGGCCTGTCGGGCGATCTGCCCGGTCTCTAGGCGCATCTCATTATCGCCATATTGGAAGGTCTGAACAATTTTATTCAATCAATTTACTCCGTTAAAAAAAATGTATTTGGATAGGTGTTATCGTCGCAACCCAAGTCGCGCGATCAGCGTGCGGTAGCGCTCAACATCCTGACTTTTGAGGTAGTCAAGTAATTTTCGACGACGATTAACCATTCTCAATAATCCTTGTCGAGAATGATGATCGTGAATATGGGTTTTGAAGTGATCGGTCAGATCAACAATTCTTGCAGTCAATAAAGCGACCTGCACCTCGGGTGAACCTGTGTCACCTGGCGCGGTTGCATATTCTTTAACTACCTGCGCTTTATTCTCAGCTACTATTGCCATATTTGGGCCTCTTGAATACTTAAAACTCTATGATCAGGATTAATAATTAGGTTACGTCAGTGATCGACACGAGATGTCGATTTTGGGAGAAATCTGCTGGATCCTGGGAAAGTCTTCCCGGTGCCTCAGGGCGAATCCCCGAGTTGTTGTTTAATATTTTCTTTTTTCCTATTTACCGTTCACTACCCAGTGATACAGCTTGGGCGGGCGTATTCTAACGTTACCGCCAGTTTTCCTCAACAAAATACCAATTTTATTAAGAATTCGAAACCAATCGCTCCGGGGACACGGTCCCATGATCATTGACGACACCGATCCCCAGAAACCCCGTCGCAGGAGAATACAGCCGAACAAGGCCCTTATCTGGCAATTTTGAGCTCTTAACCGACTCGCCTCGGCAAATATAAAAAGCGGCGTCCACCGATAAATCAACCGCGGGAAAATGGGACAGAGCCGCGCCGATGTCTCCCAGTACTCCTCGTCTGTCTTGAAGGCTAGCAAGCCCTTCTAAATGATTCACCGTCACAGCATTCTCGAGATTCAGTCCAGCTACCCCAACACGGCGCAAGCTGATGACATGTCCGCCAACGCCCAGCATATCGCCTAATTCGGTCGCTAAGGCTCTCACATAGAACCCAGAGCTACATTTCAATTCTAGCGTTGCATCTTGCCCATTAAATTCAATCAGATCGAGGTAAGTTACATCGACCTCACGACTCTCTCGCTCGATTTCAATTCCCTGCCTTGCAAGCTTGTACAACGGTTGTCCATTAACCTTAATTGCAGAGTACATTGGGGGAATCTGCTGGTAAACGCCTCGAAATGATTCCAACGCGGTCTCGATCTGGCTTCGGGTGACCTGGTGTTCAACTTTCTTGAGAATATCGCCCTCACTATCCCCGGTTTCTGTACTCTCCCCGAGTCGCACGGTAGTTATATAGTGCTTCGAGGCTCCCAGAAAATAGCCTGACCATTTCGTCGTAATGCCGAAGCAGATCGGTAGTAATCCCGTCGCGATTGGATCCAAACTTCCCGTGTGACCGGCTTTTTTCGCATTAAGCAATTTTCGAACCGATTGGAGCGCGTGATTCGAGGTTACGCCGGCATGTTTATCCAGCAGCAAGATCCCGTCGACCGCGTCCCCGAAAGTTCGCTTTTGTCTACGTCCCATCGGCGCCTCCTTCGTCTGATTGGATCTGGTTCAACAGGCGTGACATTTTTGCACCGTAGGCAATACTTTCATCGTATTCAAATGCGAGATCGGGCGTTCGACGAAGGTTGGTTCGTTGGCTAAGCTCATGACGTAACTCGGAGGCGTGGGCTTTCAAAAAGCCAACAACCCACTGATCGTTGTCCCGCGCGCCTAGTGCGGTGACAAAGATTCGGGCATGACGCAAGTCCTTACTCAGCCTAACGGCAGTTATCGAAAGGATCCCAAGGCCTTCTCCCGAATAATCACTCGCGATAATAGCCGCAAGTTCTTTTCTGATCTGCTGGCCAACCCGCCTTGATCGATCAACGCCTTGCATCAGTCAGCAGGAATTTTTTATAGTGTTGCGGCTTGCTCAATTTTTTCGTAGATCTCGATTTGATCGCCGGGTTTGATATCGTTGTAATTCTTAACCCCGATACCACACTCGAACCCGGACTTGACCTCAGAAACATCCTCTTTAAACCGTTTCAATGAATCAATACGGCCGTCAAAAATAACGACATTATCCCGAAGCACTCGAACCGGAAGGTTCCGTCGGACCTCTCCTTCGATAACACGACAACCAGCAACGGCGCCAAGTTTCGCAACTCGAAAGACATCTCGTACCTCAGCCAGGCCGACCGCTTGGTCACGAACAATGGGCGCAAGCATTCCGGTCAGCGCAGTCGTGACCTCATCAACCACGTCATAAATAACGCTGTGGTAACGAACATCGAGATCTTCGCTTTCAATAAGACGTCGCGCTGTTGCATCTGCACGAACATTAAAAGCAACGATAATAGCCTCAGAAGCGGTCGCGAGGTTTACGTCTGACTCGTTTATTCCACCCACCATTCCATGAACAACAACGACTTTCACCTTGTCGTTACTTAATTTTTCAAGCGACTCTGTAAGTGCCTCAACAGACCCCTGCACATCTCCCTTAATGATGAGATTGAGAGGTCTAACCTGATCGTCACCCATCCCCGTAAACATACTTTCGAGCTTTGCTTTTTGCTGTCGCGCAATCTTCAATTCTTTATATTTTGATTGACGGAAACTGGTCACTTCTCGAGCTTTGCGCTCATCCGCCACAACAGAGAATTCATCTCCGGAGTCAGGTACGCCACCGAGTCCTTGCACCTCGACAGGCATCGACGGTCCTGCTTCTTTAATTGTTTCTCCATCATCCGCGGCCATGGCCCGAATTCTGCCAAACTCGCGGCCCGCAACCACAATATCTCCCTTCTTGAGAGAACCCTTCTGAACCAAGATGGTGGCAACCACCCCTTTACCCCGATCGAGGCGGGCCTCTACCACTGCTCCGGATGCGATCCCTTCAGCGGGCGCCGTAAGATCAAGCAGTTCTGCCTGCAGTAAGACCGATTCCAAAAGCGCATCAACCCCATCACCCGTAAGCGCCGACACTTCGCTCATCAATATATCGCCTCCCCACTCTTCTGGAATCACTTCTTGAGTGGCTAACTCTTGCTTGACGCGATCTGCGTCAGCATCTTCTTTGTCCATTTTATTAATTGCAACAATAATAGGCACCGCCGCATTCTTGGCATGATTAATGGCTTCAATCGTTTGCGGCTTGACACCATCGTCACCCGCCACCACCAAGATAACCAGGTCAGTTACACCCGCGCCACGTGACCGCATTGCGCTGAACGCTTCATGACCCGGCGTATCTAGAAACGTGATAACGCCTTTTGAGGTCGGCACTCGATAAGCGCCGATATGCTGCGTGATGCCGCCGGCTTCCCCGGCTGTCACCTTGGTCTTACGAAGATGATCAAGCAACGACGTTTTGCCATGGTCAACGTGTCCCATTACGGTTACAACAGGCGCTCTCGCTACTCGAGGTCGGTCATCAGCGACCTGGTCACTGGTAATCAAAGCTTCGGGATCATGAAAGTCCGCAGCAGTCGCGTTATGACCCATTTCCTGAACCACGAGAATCGCGGTGTCCTGATCGAGAACCTGATTAATTGTAACCATGCTACCCATTTCCATCAGAACGCGGATTACTTCTGCCGCTTTGATGGACATCGATTGCGCAAGTTCAGCGACCGTAACAGTTTCAGGGACCGCAACGTCAAGGGTCACTGGTTCTGTCGGCTTTTCAAAAGCATGTTGGCCCGCGGTTGCTGACGTAATTCTTCTCGGCTTAATCGCAGGCCGAGGTTTACGACGCCCTCGTTTACCCTCGGCAAGGTGTAACTCACCTTTCGATTCAGAGCGGTCCTTGCCCTTGCGCTTTTTGCCTTTCTCTTCTCGCCGACCGGCCGTTTTTGCATCTTCCGCTGGGGGCGTAACCGGCTTAGCCTTCTCATCCACCGCGACATCGGAAGCTGGCGCCTCAGCAACTTCAGCCGCAGCTCGCGCTTCCGCCTCAGCAGCGATGGCCTTTGCCTCTTCCTCAGCCTTTCGAGCCGTTTCCTCTTCAGCTAAACGGGCCTTCTCGGCCAGCTCACGCTCTTTTGCTTCCTGGGCCGCCTGCGCTTCTTTCTCAACCTCTTCTTGCTGGCGTTGCAATTCACCCCGTCGTACGTACGTGCGTCTTTTCTTGACCTCAACGTGAACCGTACGGGATCCACCCGTACGAGAGCTTTGTTTAACGGCGGTCGTTGTTCGGCGACTTAAAGTCACTTTTTCCTGAGGTTTTGGTTTGGCCGCAGTCGCCTTACCCCCTCTCAAATACGCAAGTAACGTCGTCCGCTCGTCGTCGTCTAAATTCCCATCGACATCCTTACCTTCTACCCCAGCAGCTCCTAACTGCTTAAGGAGTTGCTCAGGGCCGATTCCAATTTGCTCGGCCAGCTTTTTTATAGGTACTGCGGGCATATTTATTTCCCTCTTGGCCTTAGGCTTCGACCGATTGATTCTCACTCACGGCCTCTTCAAACCATGGAATACGGGCAGTCATGATTAACGCCCCCGCTCGCTCTTCCTCAATCCCAGTGAGTTCTGTCAACTCATCGGTCGCGCATTCAGCGAGGTCTTCCATTGACCGAATCCCTTTTGAAGCGAACAAGGTGGCGGTCTCCTCATCCATACCATCCATTGCGAGCAAATCAGGTTCAGGTCGTAGGTTTTCAGCTTCGGCAATTTCGCGAATATCCAGAAAATCGCGTGCTCGCGCTCGGAGTTGATCCACCAGATCCTGATCAAATCCTTCAACATCCAGCAATTCCTGAACGGGAACATAGGCGATTTCTTCTGGCGTTACAAAACCCTCCTCAACCAGAACTCCGGCGACTTCAGCATCAATATTTAGCTGAGTCATGAGCCTCTCACTCGCCTGTTGGGCCTCTTGCTCCGCTTTCTCTGCCGCCGCTTCGTCGGTCATGATGTTCAGAGTCCAACCACTCAGATCTGACGCCAAACGGACATTTTGACCGCCTCGCCCTATTGCGAGCGATTGCTGCTGCTCATCGACCACCACGTCCATGGAATGAGAATCCTCATCCACGATAATCGACTCAACCTCTGCCGGCTGAAGCGCTTTGATCACAAATTCGGCCGGATTATCGGCCCAGGTAATGATATCAATGCGTTCAAGATTTAGCTCGTTTGATACGCTCTGAACACGAGCACCGCGGATTCCGACGCAAGCACCGACCGGATCGATGCGACTATCTTGGGAGCGCACCGCAATTTTTGCTCTCGACCCAGGATCCCGGGCCGCACCCAAAATCTCAATTACACCTTGACCTACCTCGGGCACTTCGAGTTGAAATAACTTAACCACGAGTTCAGGGCTTCTGCGGTCAAGAATCAACTGCGGCCCTCGCGGCTCGGTTCGCACTTCTCCCAAAATTGACTTAACACGATCACCGCTCCGCAACACTTCGCGATCAATCCAGTTCGATCGTGGCAAAGACGCTTCTACACCTTCAAGGTCAATAATCGCTTCGCGATTCCCAACTCGTTTAACAACGCCTTGAACCATCTGTCCGATACGATCCTTAAAGTCTTCGTAGACCCGAGCACGCTCTGCTTCCCGTACTTTTTGACTGATCACCTGTTTCGCGGCTTGTGCTTCGATTCGACCGAAAGTGGCAACAGTCTCAAGCGGTTCTTCAACAAACCCGCCCATCTCGTGGGTGTCATCTGGATAACTAATCTCAGCCGCTGCAAACGTCATCTGGCGAGCAGGGCTTTCGACGGCAGCATCATCCTCAACGATCTCCCACTGTCGAAATGCCTTGTAATCTCCCGTATTTCGATCAATGTCAACACGCACTTCAATATCTTCACGATTGCGCTTACGGGTCGCGGTTGCGAGTGCGGCCTCAATTGCTTCAAAGACAATCCCGCGATCAATATCTTTTTCTCGCGAGAGCACGTCCGCCATCATTAAAACGTCATCTTTTGTCATCTTCAGATCTCCGAACAACTAAATCTAAGAGGCTCGATTTTGCGAATGCCCCGATTCAAATGCCACCAAATTTGCCTTATCAATATCTTGATAAGGCAACTCGTAAACTTCACCATCTACCTCAATACAGCAAGACTCCTCGGTCGCTTCGGTTAACGGTCCCGTAAATCGTCTTCGACCCAAATGCAGGGTTTTGGTCTGCACCTTCACCTTGCTTCCGATAAATCTCAAAAAATGCGCCGGTTTGGCGAGAGGTCTTTCCAAGCCCGGGGAAGAAACCTCAAGCGTGTATTCTCCCTTGATCGGATCCTCGACATCAAAAATTGCACTAATCTGGCGGCTTACTTGCTCGCAGTCCTCCAGCAGAATTCCCCCGGGGGCGTCAATATAAGCTCTTACAATTTGGCCGCCCGACTGAGAACCCGTAAGCTCTACGGTTACCAACTCGTAACCCATATCCTCAATTACCGGCTCAATCAGTTCGCATATACCCCTCATTACCATTATCGTGATGCCGTTCAGACCTGCCAGATCAACCGTTTTTCTCCCGCTCCAAAAACAAACCCCGCAAATGCGGGGCCCCAGAAACAACTTTCAATTGGTAGCGGGGGTAGGATTCGAACCTACGACCTTCGGGTTATGAGCCCGACGAGCTGCCAGACTGCTCCACCCCGCAATCGCGCGTCGGATTCTAACGCTTTTTATTCAAATAAACAATAAAACTACTGAAAAATAGAAACAAGATAGCCACCGAAAAACGGTTAATGCTCCAGAAATTCACTCATTGTCATCGTTTAATATGTCAACATTACATCTTGAATATTTGCAGTGTGTTGCAATGGAAAATATCGATTCCGCCGAAATAGCAAAATTTGAATCTCTCGCGGCTAGATGGTGGGACCCGAATAGTGAATTCGCGCCGCTTCATGAGATTAACCCCCTACGCCTTGGCTACATCGCTAATCGGCATCGACTTCATGAATGTCGGGCGCTTGATGTCGGCTGTGGGGGTGGATTGCTCAGCGAGGCCTTGAGCGAACAGGGCGCAAACGTCACAGGACTAGATGCTGGCGCCGGCCCTATTGCTGTCGCCAAACTACACGCCCGCGCAAACGACCATAATATTGATTATCGCCATCTTACGATTGAACAGTTTGTCGATGAGAATCCAGCACCCTTCGACGTTATTTGCTGTCTAGAAATGCTGGAGCATGTGCCTGACCCGGCTCTCACGATCAAATCCTGTGTAAAGCTCTTAAAACCAGGGGGAGATATTTTTTTCTCAACAATCAATCGGAATTTAAAATCTTTCTTATTCGCAATCGTGGGCGCCGAGTATGTACTGTCTTTGCTCCCACGGGGGACTCACGATTATAAAAAATTGATACGGCCATCCGAGCTTGACCAGTGGTCCAGAACATCTGGCTTAAGCATTAAAGACATCACTGGAATGCACTACAATCCCCTTTCAAAAAAATACCGACTCGGACCAGGCGTGGCGGTCAACTATCTTGCGCACTATCGCAAACCCGACTAGCGATCATCCAAACTGGCGAAAACAACATCTCTCCTGAAAACACATTTTTATTTGATCTCGACGGCACACTCGCAGATACCGCTCCGGATCTGATTCGCGCTTTAAATACCGTTCTTAACGAAGAAAATCGACAATCGATCTCTGTTGATGAAGGGCGTTGGTGGGTCGCCGGGGGAAGCACGCGATTGATTTCGGAGAGCTTTGCCCTACACCCGTCGGTATCAGCAAAAAGCTCATTTCGTGACCGACTACTTCAACACTACCTCACCGGAATCTGTGTTGAAACGACGCTGTTTGAAGGTATTGATGATTTACTCGAAAGCCTTGATTCATGCGGATCTCCATGGGGGATCGTGACGAACAAACCAACTCGCTTCACCATTCCGCTTCTGAACGCGTTAGGCATTGCATCGCGAGCGGCCGTCGTCGTGAGTGGCGACACGCTTTCTGTCGCAAAACCTGATCCAGCGCCGCTTTTGTACGCCTGCAAGGTAATGAATGTTTCGGCATTGAATTGCATTTATGTTGGTGACGATGAGAGGGATATCATCGCAGGATCATCAGCCGGTATGAACACGATTGCCGTGAACTGGGGTTATGGAAAGCCTGAGGAGATACCGAGTTGGTGCGCTGATCACGTTGTGTCATCAGCAAGCGAAATTCTATCGATTCATCGTTAGCCCGAATTTCACTGTTTTTCAATGTCGTCCCGATGAACCGCCAATGTAATCTTTATCACAGAAATTTTAAACCGATCTGGTGATACTCAACTGTGCGTCGCTGGTTGGATTATCAGGCAATAACACATGGATGTGTTTCGAGCCCCGTACGACAATTTGACCGGTTCGCCACTCCCCGGGAATCCGGGGAGTGCTTCACCATCCCGTTTAGGCGGCGGATTATTCCAAAGCGCTATCGAGTTGCGGAATGGCCTCAAATAAATCCGCAACCCAGCCAAAATCAGCGACCTGAAAAATAGGCGCCTCTTCATCTTTATTGATGGCAACGATAACCTTGGAGTCCTTCATGCCCGCGAGATGTTGGATAGCGCCGGAAATACCAACAGCGATATAAACGTTTGGTGCAACGACTTTTCCAGTCTGGCCAACTTGATAATCATTTGGAACATAGCCAGCGTCGACTGCCGCTCGAGAGGCACCGACCGCTGCCCCCAACTTATCGGCCAACTTTTCAAGGAGCACGAAGTTTTCGGAACTTTGCATTCCCCGGCCTCCTGACACGATGATATCCGCTGTCGTCAATTCAGGTCGCTCCGAGCGAGTAAGCTCTTCACCCACAAACTTTGAAAGACCGGCATCTCCACCACCAGAGACGGTCTCAACCGACGCAGCACCGTCCATGCCCGCTGCATCGAAGGCGGTCGTCCGAACAGTAATGAGCTTTAGCACATCGGTCGACCGAACCGTTGCCATCGCATTACCCGCATATATAGGACGGACAAATGTATCCTCAGACTCAATCCCGCTGATGTCTGAAATTTGCTGGACATCCAAAAGCGCTGACGCCCGCGGCAAAATATTTTTCCCATACGTTGTCGCCGGCGCGAGCACGTGGGAGTAATTGCCTGCAATCGAAGCTATTAGCGGCGCGATGTTTTCCGCTAGTCCATCAGCAAACGAAGGATCATCGGCAACCAACACTCGGGAGACGCTCTCAACCTTCGATGCTTCGTCAGTCACCGAACTACAGTCGGCCCCTGCTATCAAAAGATCTACCTCAGTACCAAGCGCCGCTGCTGCGGTCACTGTGTTCAACGTGGACGGGCGCAACGTTGAATTATCGTGCTCGCCAATTACAAGAATAGCCATTAGATTACCTTTGCCTCATTTCGGAGTTTTTCAACGAGCTCTTCAGCGCTCGAGACTTTCACACCCGCAGCTCGTGCCGGGGGCTCAATTACCTTTAACACCTCAATGCGTGGCGACACATCCACGCCCAAATCATCTGGCGAAAAAGTCTCAAGAGGTTTTTTCTTCGCTTTCATAATATTTGGCAATGATGCATATCGGGGTTCATTTAATCGTAAGTCAACCGTGATCACGCATGGTGGTGTCAGATCGATATTTTCAAGACCACCATCCACCTCACGAGTGACACGAACCGAACCGTCATTCACCTCCAGGCCAGAAACAAAAGTGCCAATCGACCAGTTAAGCAGTGCAGCCAACATCTGGCCCGTCTGGTTATTATCGCCATCGATCGCCTGTTTTCCCAAGATGACGAGTCCAGGATTCTCTTTCTCAGTTACCGCCTTAAGCAACTTGGCAACACCGAGTGGCTCTGGTGCTGGATCTGTCTCAATCAAAATCGCCCGGTCGGCACCCATTGCCAGAGCCGTACGGAGGGTTTCTTGACTTTGGCTCGGGCCAACAGCAACCGCAATGACTTCCTCCGCTTTGCCACTTTCACGTAGCCTAATGGCTTCTTCAATCGCGATCTCGCAGAAAGGGTTCATCGCCATCTTCACATTATTGAGCTCAACCCCCGACTGATCCGCACTAACGCGGACCTTAATATTGGCATCGATCACCCGCTTGATCGGGACAAGTACCTTCATTTCAAATTACCTCTTGTTAGTCTTTCTATATTAACGAATAAGGGCTCGACCCAACATTCTCAGGCCGTTTTAACATTGTATTTTCGCATCAGAGTTTCGTCTACAATTCGCAGAGAATTCACTGAATGAGTTATGGACATTTTAAACGGACTCCAACGGCAAGACATCTATTAGTGGTCATTCTGTCGACTCCAACAAAGCAGATGTCGCGCTGTCGGCAGCCTTCGTAGAATTCTCAATTGATAATTAGCACATTACACCTTCAGGGATCTGAAAATGACTGAGACCAAGCGCCGACAACGAGGCAACGCCCGAGCGGACCGAAGAGCCAAGAGAGAGCGATCCACCCGAGCCAGTGTCCCATTTATCACCCGACAGATCCCCACATTTGAGCTCGCCAGCGAAGAAGTACTCGCACTTATCGAGAATAACGCAGACACGGTGCTCGAAACAATTGGCATCGACTTTCGGGATGACCCATTAGCCCTGAATCTACTCAAACAGGCCGGTGCGTCCGTCGATGGAGAGCGTGTTAGGTTTCCGAAAGGGATGTGTCGAGAGATCATTTCATCGAGCGCCCCTGCTGAATTTACGCAACACGCCCGAAATCCTAACCGTAGCGTCCGAATTGGCGGAAATCACACCGTGCTCGTACCGGCATACGGGTCGCCGTTTGTGCATGACCTCGATAAGGGTCGTCGATACGCCACTCTAGGTGATTTTGAGAACTTCACTCGACTCGCCTATATGAGTCCATCACTGCACCACTCCGGTGGCACATTATGTGAGCCAGTAGATCTGCCGGTGAACAAACGTCATCTGGACATGATTTACAGTCATCTACGGTGGTCAGACAAGCCCTTCATGGGCTCTGTCACTCATCCCGATCGAGCGCAAGACACCGTTGATATGGCAAAGATTGTATTTGGGGATGACTTCCTGGACACGCATTGTGCGATTACCAGCCTTATCAACGCTAACTCCCCAATGACCTTTGATGCGACCATGCTCGGAGCCGCCCGTGTTTATGCAGAAAACAACCAGGCCACAGTTATCTCTCCGTTCATTCTTTCGGGTGCTATGTCTCCAGTCACCATCGTGGGTACGTGCACGCAGATTCTTGCAGAGGCACTGGCCGGGATATGTTTCACCCAACTTACCCGCAAAGGAGCCCCGGTAATCTTCGGGACATTCTCGAGCGCGGTTTCGATGCAGTCAGGTGCTCCCACCTTTGGAACACCTGAGCCGTCAATGGTCATTTTCATATGCGCCGCACTGGCCCGAAGATTGGGCGTACCATTTCGCAGTGGTGGTGGACTCTGCGGCTCCAAGCTTCCGGATGCGCAAGCCGCGTACGAAGCGGCCAATACGTTGCAAAGCGCCATGCTCGCCGGGGTCAACTTTATGCTCCACACAGCAGGTTGGTTGGAAGGTGGCCTCGCCATGGGCTATGAGAAATTTATACTCGATGCAGACCAGGCCGGGATGGTCGAAGTCTTTTTATCTGGCATCGACGCCTCGGAAAATGGGCAAGCAATGGATGCGCTCGCGACAGTCGGTCCAGGGAATCACTTCTTAGGCTGCGAACATACGCAGGCCAACTTTGAAACCGCTTTTTATCGATCAACAACGGCGGATAATAATAGCTTTGAACAATGGCAATCAGAGGGTGCTCTCGACGCTGCGCAACGGGCCAATAGTACCTGGAAAAAAATGCTGGACGAGTATGAGGCGCCACCTATTGACGAGGGATTGGACGAAGCGCTTCGCGAATTTGTCATGACCAAAAAAAATGCCGTGCCTGACTCCAACATTTAATCAATCGCATTGAGTGGCGAGTTGTCAGGCAAATTCAATAATAACGCGTCGGTTTTGCTTCCCCTTTTTTTCAATCTTTCGAACTTTCACGGCCCCGATTTCACCTGATCGGGATACATGGGTACCGCCGCAAGGTTGCAGATCGATTCCTTGAAAATTAACCAGCCGGACCTCGCCGTCACCGATTGGCGGACTTACTGACATTGTTCTTACGAGCTCTGGCTGGTCACGTAGTTCTTGTCCTGAAATCCAGCGAAGTTCCATAGGCTGATCGTCCGAGATCACTTTCTCGAGCGCTCGCTGAATCACTTCCTTATCGGGAGGCGTAGGTAGATCAAAATCAAGTCGAGCTCGACCATCGGAAACCGACCCACCCGTCACCGGCGCGTCAATCACTGCACAAAGCATATGCATGCAACTGTGCATCCGCATCAATCGATATCTGCGATCCCAGTTAATGCTTGCATTCACCGTCTCGCCGATTTCAGGAGGAATGTCGCCCTGCTCATGTAGATGAAGATGGACTCCTGTATCGCGATGCAACACGGTATCGACTATCGTGATCGTTCGACCCCCACTCGCCACCATGTGTCCGATATCGCCAGGCTGCCCACCACCCTGAGCGTAGAACACAGTACGATCGAGAACAATGCCGTTATCAACGATATCAACAACGGTTGCCGAACACGCTTTTAAATAAGCGTCATGCTGGAATAGTTTTTCGGTCATCAGTTTAAGCGCGAACCCTTTCTGATCTCGGATCGTACATAGGGGATAAACTGGCCTTTGCCGCGATTCGCTCTCCGGCGACCTCCACCTCCCAATTTCCCTCAGAAACAAAAGCGCGATCAACGCCAGACTCGTGAGAAACGTAACCCAGTCCAATACAGCCACCTAACGTATGACCATACATTCCTGACGTGGTCCGGCCCACTCGCTCACCGTCCCGCCAGATAGGTTCCTCGTGATAGAGCATCTGATCAGGCTCCTGCAGCAAGAACTGAACCATTCTTCTGCTCGGAAGGCTGTCAGCCGCGCGCGCAAGCGCCTCACGCCCGCGAAAGCCCTCCGATTTATTCCAATCAACAGCGAAACCCAATCCTGCCTGCAGTGGATCATCATCGGGGCCAATGTCGTGACCCCAGTGACGGTAGGCTTTTTCAATTCGGAGACTATTGAGGGCGTGCAGGCCGGCCGGCGCGAGGTCAAACGCCTCTCCCTTTTCTATCAAGAGATCAAAGATTCCAAGCGCAAAATCACTGGGCACATACAGCTCCCATCCCAGCTCGCCGACGTAAGAGATCCGACTCGCCCTTACGAGACCGTAACCCATCTCTATTTCCTGGGAGGTGCCAAACTCAAATGCGTCATTGGACAGATCTGCGGGGGTCATTTGTGCAAGCAGCTCTCGCGACTTAGGGCCCATTACGCTAAGAACACCATATCCAGCGGTCACATCAGTAACATAAGCCCGCTCATCGACTCTTATGCTTTCCCTTAGCCAGTATAAATCCCTCATTTGAGATGCAGCCGCGGTCACAACAAGATACTGATCTTCCGATATTCGGGTCACCGTAAGATCAGATTCAATCCCCCCTTGATCGTTAAGCCATTGGGTGTAAACCACTTTGCCCGGCGCAACATCTACCTGATTGGCCCCAACGCGATTTAACACCTTGCAAGCATCCGGTCCCTGCAATAGAAACTTGCCAAATGAGCTCATATCGAAAACACCAACCCGCTCCCGGACCGCACAATGCTCAGATGCCGAGTAAGGGAACCAGTTTTGTTTTTTAAAACTGTACTCATAAACCGGATCTATTCCACTGGGTGCAAACCAGTTCGCCCGTTCCCAGCCCGCTGTTTCTCCAAAACAAGCGCCCTTTCCCTTCAATTGAAGATGAAACGGAGAAGTTCGAACACCACGGGCACTTTCAGGCTGCCTGAAAGGCCAATGCATGGCATACAAAAGACCGAGTGCTTCAACCGTGCGATCATGCAGATAATGTTTATTTTTTTGAAAAGGCATCATCCGCCGAATATCAACATCCCATAAATCCATCGGCGCCTGCCCATTAACAATCCATTCTGCCAAGACCTTGCCCGCACCACCGGCAGATTGAATTCCAATTGAGTTAAAGCCCGCTGCGACAAAGAAATTAGACACTTCAGGTGATGGACCCAAAAAATAACGATTGTCAGGGGTGAAGCTCTCGGGGCCGTTAAAGAAAATCTTAATTCCGGTTTCACCAAGCACTGGAATTCGATCAATGGCATATCCCAATTGCTCCTCAATATGATCGACATCCTCAGGCAGCGTCCCAAACTCAAAATCTTCCGGAATCCCCTCCATACCCCAAGGTTTTGCAACCGGTTCAAACATCCCAACCATGAGCTTGCCAGCTTCTTCTTTATAGTAATTGCAGGCAGAGGGTTCCCGAACAACGGGTAAGTCACGCGGCAGATCAGGAATCGGTTCAGTGACGACATAAAAATGCTCGGCCGCATGGAGCGGCACTGAGACACCCGCCATCTCTCCCACCTGCCTTCCCCACATCCCAGCACAGTTAACAACAAAGTCGCATTCAATTCGCCCTTGGTCCGTAACGACGGCACTCACTCGGCCACTGTTTTTTTCTAAACGGGTGGCCTGTGTTTTCTCGAGGATCTTGACGCCTTTATTTCGCGCGCCGCGAGCTAAAGCCTGCGTGGTGTCTGTGGGATTGGTTTGGCCGTCGCGAGGTAAAAACACCGCGCCCACCAGATTCTCGGTGGTCATGATCGGATAAAGCTTTAGCGCCTCTTCTGGCGTTATGACCTCGACCTCAAGACCAAAGCAACTTGCCATCGAGGCGCCACGCTTTAGCTCCTCAAAACGTTCTGAGTCAGTTGCCAGGCTCAAGGATCCATTCTGACGAAACCCGGTGGCCTGACCCGTAAGATTTTCGAGGTTCGCATAGAGATCAGTCGTATACTGCGCCATCCGCGTTAAATTTTGGGTTGCGCGCAGCTGTCCGACTAACCCAGCGGCATGCCAGGTCGTCCCACTCGTTAGCGACTTGCGCTCAACCAATACAACATCAGTCCATCCTAACTCTGCAAGATGATAGGCAACGCTACAGCCGATAACACCGCCACCAATAATGACGACTTGTGCCCTATCGGGGCATTCAATTGACATATTCCCTCCAAAACGATGTGCGAGATGCAATAACGTCAGATCAAAACCAACCGTTAACTGGTTTTGAGTCTAGAAAGCCAAGGCTGATCGGGTCAAGCAAAATTGCAAGAATCGGGTTGCTATCGGTTAAGTGAAACCAATATTCTCTACTAATATGGCCAGCACAAAATCCACGCTCATTAGAGACTACCAGCTCGCAACCCAGGCGATTGAATTTATTGAGGCCCATGCTGACGAGCAACCTGATCTAAAGCGGGTCGGTGACGCCCTTGGACTCAGCACCTCGGCCATGAATCGACTATTTTCATGCTGGGTTGGCATTAGTCCCAAACGCTTCCTGCAGTCCCTGACGCTGGATCGTAGCCAGCGCAATCTGAGAGCGGGACTTAGCACTACATCTTCGGCTTTAGAGAGTGGCTTGTCCGGATCAAGTCGGCTACACGATTTATTTCTTACCTTCCACGGAATGTCACCCGGGGATTTCAAACGAGAAGGCAAAGATCTGGAAATCCGGTATGGACAGCACGCAACCCCTTTTGGGATCTGCCTAATCGGATTAACCGATAAAGGAATTTGCTGGCTTTCCTTTCATGACGGCAGCTTCAAAAAAGACTTGCATTCGCTCGGCGCAACCTGGCCCGGTGCCGTGTTAATCCACGATCAATCGGCTACTCAAGATATTGTAAAAACTATTTTTCCGGGCAATGGACAATTACCGAATAAACCCCTTGCCGTGCTAGTGAAAGGATCTGCATTTCAGCTTCAAGTCTGGCGCGCACTACTGGATATACCGCTTGGCAGCACCATTGCCTACGGAGAACTTGCCGCTCAGATAGATCGCCCCAACGCTGTCAGGGCACTTGGAACCGCAGTTGGCCAAAACGCGATTTCTTTTTTAATACCCTGCCACCGCGTGGTTAGAGCTGGCGGCCACTTTGGTCAGTATCGTTGGGGCTCAAAACGAAAAAAAACAATTCTTACCTGGGAGTCCTTAGCGATTGATCGAGATTCAGGATTTTAAAAAAGAAGATTTAACATCACCATCATGATCACAAGGAACAGGATTGTCATCATGCCGCCCGCCTTTATAAAGTCGGCTACCCGATAACCACCTGGCCCCATAATCAATGCATTGACCTGATGGGTTGGTATTAGAAACGAGTTTGAAGTTGCTAGGGCAACGGTCAGCGCGAAAACTGCCGGATCTCCGCCAGCGCCAACAGCGATATTGACCGCAAGCGGCACCAATAAAACGGTCGCGCCGACGTTAGACATCAGCAAAGTAAAAATAGTCGCGAGCACTGCGACCATGGTCTGCAGCACCCAAATGGGGACATCCCCCATCGTTACCAGGGTCTGCTGCGCAATCCACGCTGCGGTGCCAGTGGTTTCGACCGCCAGACCGAGCGGAATCAGGCTCGCGAGCAAGAACACGCTCTGCCATCCAATTGATTGATATGCCTCATCGACCCGAAGCACGCCAGAGATAATCATGCCGATCGCCCCGGTCATCAGCGCGGCTGACAGCAGCATATCCGAAAATAGAATCAGTCCAAGCGTAATCACAAAAAAGACGATCGCGTGCGGAAGTTTATTCGGGCGCGTGTCGTCTCTTGGAAAATCGGTCACAACAGCAAAGTCCTTATTCTCTGCTATCGGGGCGATATTTTTCCACCGGGCATGGAGCACGAGCGTATCTCCCGCCTGGACCACAAACTCCGGTAGATCTCGGTCAATGACCTGATCGATCCGAAATACAGCCAAAACGGTCGCTCCGTATCTTTGGCGTAGGGCAAGCTCTTTTATCGATTGTCCAATCACATTAGAGTCTGGGGGCACGACAACTTCAATAATTCCTGCCGCCGTCGGACTCAATACTTCAGAAAACACATCCATCTCTTTGCTGAGTTCAAGGACCTGGTCTCGACAAAAAGCCTCCACGGATTCCAGTGGACCCATAATGGCGAGGTCGGTGCCTTCCCAAAGCGGAGTATCGCCTGAAGGCGCCACCGTGAGCTCGTCACCGGTACGGACGGCGACGATCCAACCACCACGCCCTGCACTGCCAATCTCTGAGATCAGCGTCCCCGCGAGAGGACTATCGGCTGTTATCCGGGCTTCAAAAACCTGACCCGAGATACCATAGACCTCTGAGAAATACTTTAAAGTGCTACCCATTTCCTGAGGCTTGTCTTTTACGACCGGAAGCACATAACGCCCTAAGAAAATAAAATACAAAATACCACTGACTACCATCACCAGACCGATCGGGGAAACCGAAAACAAAGAGAAACTTTGCATCTGATCAACGGTTGAGGGAAGTGTGCGATTTGAGGTTTGAATTAAATCGTTTAATAAAATGAGGGGACTCGAGCCAACCATCGTCATAGTGCCACCTAAAATCGCACAAAATCCCATTGGCATTAACAGCCGCGAGATCGGCAGATTTCCGCGTCGGGCAATTCGCGTAACAACTGGTAAAAACAACGCAGCAGCACCGATATTCTGCATAAAACTAGAAATAACCCCTACGGTTGCAGAGATAATCGCGATAATTCGACTCTCTGTCCGGCCGCCATATTTAAGAATCTTGCCGGCCAATTGACTCATGATGCCGGTCTTATCCAGACCCGCGCCAATAATCATCACTGCAATTATTGAAATAACTGCGTTACTGGAGAATCCATCAAAGAGGTGTTCAACCGGAATCAGGCCATCGTAGCCCGGGAGCATTGAAGTCAGTCCCAGTAAAACCATGATGCAGACCGCCGCAACATCAACGCGCACCACTTCGAAAGCAAAAAGAAAGATAGTGAGGCCCAAGATTCCCATCACCGCTGTCATTTCCGCGGTGAGTACAATTGTCTCGGTCAAAAGGCCTCCTCAAGGTAAGAATCGACCCAAAGGTCGCTAAATCCAGCGCGAAAAATATACCACACGATGGCAGGGGAACATCGGCTTTTCTTATCCATAAATTTTATAAGATCGCGTCAAAGTCTTTATGCTCTACAAAGAACGCTCAAATCTGGATTACAGCCACCAGGCGTTTATTCTTCTAAAATACAAATCATGAAACGGAATGCTGGAAATCCTTTTAGCCCTCGCTATCTCGCGAGTTGGATAGGTCTGGGTTTCCTATGGGCCTTAAGTCTAGTCCCAATGCGAATCCTTTACCCTGTCGGAACCGTGATCGGCGATCTGCTTCGAACACTCATATCCTCAAGACGTCAAATTGCAGAGCGAAATCTTGAGCTTTGCATGCCCCATAAGTCCAGGGTCGAGATTCATCAACTCGTTAAAGAAAATTTTCGCAACATAGCCAGAATGGCGCTCTATACGGGAACGGTCTGGTGGGCACCTAAAGACAAGCTTTTATCTTTGGTGACGGTAAAAAATAAACACTTACTCACCGAAATACTTGAGACAGGACAAGGCGTCATTCTAATTGCGCCACATATGGTGGGACTTGAATTAGGGGGCATATTCCTTTCGCTTCGATTTGATGGAATAAGCATTTACCAATATAGTCATAACCCTGTTTTTGATCGAGCGATGCTTAAAGCAAGACAACGGTTTGGTGCAAAGCTGTTCGAGCGAAAAAGCAATTTAAGGCACCTCATTCGGGCAATTCAACAGGGTAAACCTTGCTACTACCTTCCGGATCAGGATCCGGGGCCGCGTCGTGCAGTTTTTGCGTCTTTTTTTGGAATTTCAACAGCGACCTGGCCCGTACTTGGCAGGCTCTCGCAATTAGGCCGAGCGAAAGCGCTGACATGCGCAACCTACATGAAGCCGGACGGCAAAGGGTTTGAGATTGTTTTTGGCGAGCCCCTTAAAAATTTCCCAAGCGGCGATGATGAGACCGACACCACAACAATGAATAAGGTAATTGAAAACTGTGTTACCCAAGCCCCTGATCAGTACCTCTGGGTTCACAAGCGTTTCAAAACGCGCCCTCCCGGGGAGCCCAGTCTCTACAAATAAACAATGATCGCTAGCTGGCGTTAAATGCCTGGATTAGTCTTGGCTCTGATTTTTCACGCTTTGCTTTTTTGGGTACCATGAGTTCCGACAAGACTGCGACTTTTCGCCCCTGAAAAAGAAGATAGATCCCGCTCCCACCACCAATACTCAAGCATAGCTCAAGGCCGAGAAGATGGCCGCTATCGAGCCCGACACCGATCATGGGGATAAAAACGGCTGAAATAACCGCCGCTGCCATCGTGCTGATAAACCAGCCCGTAAAATCAAGGAAATTTTTCATTTTCGCTCCCTTTTTTGAGTTCAGGAGGGAGTCTGATGCCGACACTGACTCGTGAGGTGAGCCTGCCTTGAATATTAAAAAATCAATACCCAAAAAAAGCGAATTAACCTGCTTTCAACACGCCTCGAAAATAGTCAATCACTGAACGTAACCCATCCTCGAGACTCACCTCAGGCCTCCAGTCGAGACGTTGACTGGCGAGCGTTAGATCAGGCCGCCTTTGTAACGGATCATCTTGTGGCAGAGGCTGGTACACAATTTCGGAGCTTGAACCGACCAATTCAACGACCAGTCCGGCAAGCTCCGCGATCGTAAATTCACCTGAATTCCCCAGGTTAACGGGACCGGTCATTTCATTATCAGTTTTCATTAATCTCAAAAAGGCTTCGATCAAGTCATCAACAAAACAGAACGATCGGGTCTGACTTCCATCTCCGTAAATCGTAATGGGATCACCCTTAAGCGCCTGGACAATAAAATTTGAGACCACCCGTCCATCGTCAGGATGCATGCGGGGACCGTAAGTGTTAAAAATTCGAGCGACTTTTATGTCAAGACCGTACTGCCGGTGGTAATCAAAAAAAAGCGTTTCCGCGCAACGTTTGCCTTCGTCATAGCAAGATCGTATGCCGATGGGATTCACACGCCCCCAATACGATTCTTTTTGGGGATGCACTTCAGGGTCGCCGTAAACCTCGCTGGTTGAAGCCTGGAGAATCCGCGCGTCCGTCCGCTTCGCAAGACCCAGCATATTGATCGCCCCGTGAACACATGTCTTTGTCGTTTGGACCGGATCATGCTGATAGTGAACAGGTGAGGCTGGGCACGCAAGGTTATAAATCTCGTCGACCTCTATATAAAGCGGGAAAGTAATATCGTGGCGGATCAACTCAAAATTAGGTTTATCGCGCAAGTGAGAGATATTGCGCTTATCGCCTGTATAAAAATTATCCACGCAAACTACATCATCCCCGGCGGCAACCAATCGATCGCACAAATGCGAACCTAGAAATCCGGCGCCTCCGGTTACGAGAACTCTTTTGCTGGTTTCAATACTCATAGGGATTATCGTTAAAGTGAGGACAGAGAGCGTACAAACCTGGTGCCGGAGATAGGATTCGAACCTACGACCTTCGCATTACGAATGCGCTGCTCTACCAACTGAGCTACACCGGCAATCTAAACGGGCTGCTTATTATTTGAGAATCGGGCTTTGATGAAAAATTTGTCCTGCATTTGCCCTGCTTTCTTCTATGAACCATACAGCGCAAAAAAACACCCCCGTACGTTACCAAAAGGGGATTCTACCTTTTAATCTGCCGGATCGATAATGGTTGGTGCGATCATCAGATAAACCGCTAACAAGATTATCAGCCATCCAATCGTGAACGCAAAGGTGTACTTGTGCTGAGTTCCCATTTTCGCCGTCCAAAGGCCTGCGCCAACCACATACAGAACGCCGATAATTATTAATTCCATTCGTCTTCTGCCCGGACAGTCCTGACCGCGCTTTGATTAACCGTCACTAGCTCTCTCTAAGCTCAACCGGAAGCGAAAAAGAGATCCCTTCATCTGCAGGACGCATTTCACCCTGAACAACGCCTCCCAAATCCGTCAGCTTCGCAATCACATCTTTAACCAGAACTTCAGGTGCTGAAGCACCAGCCGTCACCCCGACCGTCTTCGCGCCCAGAACCCACGACGAATCAATATCGCCGGCGCCATCGACCAATACCGACTTTGCCCCCTCTTGCTCTGCTAACTCCCGCAGACGATTAGAATTGGAACTGTTCGCTGATCCCACCACTAATATGGCATCACACATAGTCGCTAATTCACGGACTGCGTCCTGTCGATTCTGAGTGGCGTAACAAATATCGTCGCGCTTCGGGCCTTCAATCAGGGGAAATCGCTTTCTAAGTGCACCCAAGATTTGACTTGTATCATCAACCGAAAGGGTTGTCTGCGTTACAAACGCTAGCGAAACGTCGTCTGTGACCTCCAGCCGAGCCACATCTTCAACCGTCTCAACCAATAAAACGTCTCCAGTGGCCTGCCCCATCGTGCCCTCAACTTCGGGATGTCCAGCATGACCCACGAGAATCACAGTTTTGCCTTGTTTTCCATACTGGATAACTTCGCTATGCACTTTGGTTACGAGCGGGCATGTTGCGTCAAGCACATGAAGTTTTCGCTTCTTCGCTACTTCTTTTATTTGGCGAGAAACACCGTGTGCGCTAAAAATAACGGTGCATCCATCCGGCACTTCATCAAGTTCCTGTACAAAAACCGCCCCTTTATCTCGCAAATCATCAACCACAAACCGATTGTGCACAACTTCATGGCGAACATACACCGGCGCCCCAATGATTGAGAGCGCGCGCTCAACAATTTCAATCGCGCGATCAACTCCCGCACAAAATCCTCTCGGATTTGCAAGTTGAATATTGAAATGACTCACCGCTTTATTTTCCTCTCTCTTATCCATTCGAATCAAAGATTATTTGTTGATCCGATAGATACCACCTCAACCTCATACAAACAATCTCGCCCGATTAATGGGTGATTAAAATCGATCTGGATCTCTAATTCAGTTTTGCTCGCAACCACTCCAACCAATATCTCCCCACTGGGTAACTCAAACTCAATCAGCGCCCCCATTTCGGTTGATTCAATTTCGGAGAACTGCTCTAGCAATAATGTTTGCACCCGGTCAGGATCATGCTGACCAAATGCACCATCCTCTGCCGAGATCGACACCCTTTCGATATCGCCCTCTCCCGAGCCGAGGATCGCTGATTCAACCGCCGTGGGCAACTCGCCCGATCCGAGCATAACTTGCTCTGGTGAATCCTGCGCGCCATCAAGAAGCGCACCTTCGCTATCGAAGATCTGATAACGAATACTGATCTGATCCCCTAACGTTGCCTTAAGATCGCTCATGATGAATCCTTTTTGCCGGATGGCCGCCATATCCCAAGGCTGTCCAAGATAACGATTCCCGCGCCGACCGAGATAGCGATGTCTGCCACATTAAATGCAGGCCAATGCCAGTTGTTAAAATAAATATCGATAAAGTCAACGACGTAACCGAGGACGATGCGATCGATTAGATTCCCGACCGCACCCCCTAAAATAAAAACCAGTCCCAAATTAAAGTTTCGCTCATCCGGACGAGCCAGCCAGAGTCGATAGCCTAGATAAATGCTAACCATTACTGCGAGCAAAATAAAAAGGCCGCGCTGCCAACCGCCCGCTGAACTCAAAAAGCCAAATGCGGCTCCATGGTTATATACCAATACAAACCGCAGTCCTTCAAAAGCCGGAATAACACCTTCGACCTGAAGCGTTTCCTGCATCACTCGTTTCGACCACCAGTCAATTCCCGCCAACCCGGCGGCAAGTAAGAAAAATATTGCTCTTTGGTAAATGCGTTGAGCCACAACTACCGCGCCAGATTAAGAATTGATCTCAAACCAAGCCCGAGCGGCAGCCGCATCGTGCTCGATCTGGTCTTTTAACTGTTGAAATGATTCAAACTTTTTTTCATTTCTTATCTTTGAAACAAATTCAATCTCGATGCGGCATCCATAGATGTCTCCATCAAAATCAAAAAGATGTGTCTCTAGCAACACCCGGTCTCCGCCAACGGTCGGCCGAATTCCTACATTAGCAACCCCCGTCTTTGACGGCTGGTTCTTGAAATGCGCCCTGACCGCGTAAACACCCCATACAGGCAAATTATCACTAGGCAGAACAATATTCGCAGTCGGAAATCCGATAGTACGCCCTCGTTTATCCCCATGCGCAACTCGTCCTCGAATCGAAAATGGATAACCCAGGAGTCGATGTGCCAAATTAAAATCATCAGCCCGCAGCGCTTCCCGAATTCGTGTGCTGCTGATTCGCTGCCCCTCGAACATGCAAGTATCGATCGTGGCAAGACTAAAGCCGTATTTATGACCCAGCGATTCCAGCATTGCCACATCGCCTTGGCGCTTGCGTCCAAAACGGAAATCATCACCGACGACAACGTGTTGTGTGTTTAAGGCATCAACCAGCACCTGCTTCACAAAATCTTCTGCAGAAGTTTGAGAAAGTATTTCATTAAAACGCAGTGTCATGACCTGGTGGATGTCTTGCGCTTTGAGCTTTTCAACCTTATCTCGCCACCTAATCAGCCTCGGTGGTGCATTCATAGGACTAAAGAACTCATGCGGGTGCGGCTCAAAAGTCAGCACGGTTGCTTGGCCCCCGAGTGCATCTGATTTTGCTTTAAGCAGGTCTAGGATTTTCACATGCCCGACATGCACGCCATCATAGTTACCGATCGACACCACGGAAGGTCTTGTCGATTCACGTAAGCTGTGAAGGTCTCTAATGAGTCTCATTATGTTTCTAACCGCCAAGAATTACCGAAACGCCCACTCCGGTTGCGTCTCTTCAATTACTGATTTTAAGGGTCGACGACCTTGAAAATCTTCTCCATGTTCGAGAAAGTATGCCAGGCGGATTTCAGGATGTCGCCAACACAGATAGCCATCTCCGGTATCAAAACCAAGCTCCCATAATCCGTAAACCTTTATACCAAGACGTCGGACTTGCATTACCCACTTTCGCACAATAACTTCAAACTCTTTTTCGAGCGCAACCAGCCTAGGGTCACAATCCAACAGGGCGTTCATTCTAGACTGACAAGGAGACAGTTCCTTCACCGCAGTCCGGGTCAGTTTCTGAACCAGATTAAGTGTCTGATGAGCATCAGAAAGCGAAAAAATACGCTCATCACCCAGCTCGTTGATTATTGCGACAACCACCGCGGACTTTTGATCGATCAACTTTTTTCTCGTTCAAAAAAACGATGCACAGGTAATCTGCAAAGATACAGCGTGAGCACATAGACCATACTGCCAGTGACAATCCAGAAAGTCAGACTGGCCATTCGTTGAAATACATCAGAGTTAAGCCAAAAAATATCATCAGGGACGCCCCACAAAAGAACCAATCCCATGGCGCTAACCGAAATCAGCACCTTTAACAGAAAACCGGGCCACTCTGGGCCAAGCGAAAATCCACTCACTTTTCTGAGCTGCCAAAATAGCAACCCAGCATTAACAAGTCCCGCGATGCTTGTCGCCAGCGCAAGTCCAACATGGTCGAACTGCCAGATTAGAGAAAGCGCAACGACCGCATTGACTGCCATCGCCACAGCGCCGATTACCACCGGCGTCTTTGTGTTCTTCCTTGCATAAAACCCGGGCGCTAGTACTTTTACGGCAACAAATCCAACAAGACCGATGGAGAACGCGGCAAGACTCTTAGCCGACATTTCCGCATCCATATCAGAGAACGCACCATAATTAAAAAGCGTCACAACCAGCGGGAACGCCAATAGTGCGAGACCAAATGCCGCTGGCAGACAAACCAAAAAAACCAGCTTTAGCGCCCAGTTAAGAGTCTCACTGTACGCACGCTCTTGATTTTCGGCGATATGGCGTGACAAAGACGGCAAAATAACCGTTGCAAGTGCGACACCAAATACGCCCAACGGAAATTCCATGAGCCGATCGGAGTAATACAGCCACGACACGCTACCGGTTACCAAAAAAGAAGCTAAGACCGTATTTACCAAGAGATTAATCTGCGCAATTGAAACGCCAAATATTGCAGGCACCATGAGCGTCATGACCTGCTTGACACCTTCAGCGCCACGCGCCTGAACATTGTCCTTCGCTCGTAGCCTTGGGGATGGAATTCTTGAAACCCGCTTCAGAAATGGAAACTGAAACGCGAATTGAATTATTCCCGCAATTAATACCCCGACTCCAAGCGCAATCGAAGTATCGATATCCGCCGGCACAAAAAAGTACACGGTCACAATCAAACAAACATTCAAAAGAATCGGTGTCGCAGCAGCAGCGGCAAATCGGTTGTGCGTATTTAGGATGCCAGCGGCAAGCGCGACCAGAGAAATAAAGAAAAGATAGGGGAAAGTCCAACGAAGCATCATGACCGTCGCGTTAAACTTTTCAGGATCGCTTGAAAAACCTGGCGCCATCACCTGTACAAATGCTGGCGCTCCCAAGACACCGATAATCGTGAACACCATCAACACCGCGCCGAGTCGGCCCACCATTAAGTCAAGAAATGCCTTGGCCTCATTTTCCGGATACTGGCTTTCAAATTCGGAATAAACGGGAACGAAGGCGACAGAAAGCGCTCCTTCACCAAAGATTCGTCGAAAAAAATTAGGAATCCTGAATGCGACGAAAAACGCGTCCGCAATTGCCCCACTGCCCAGGAACTGAGCGAAAGCGATATCCCGGATAAGGCCCGAGATTCGGGAAAATACCGTCATTCCCCCGACCGTCCCGACGGACCGGATCATTGCAAATTTTGCGTTCGACATCTTAGCTTTCTTAAAATCTATCTCGAATAAGGCCCTAAGGCCTCAATTTAAACCTAGTTTAGGAACTACCGTTGACAAAACGGTCCATTTTTTCGATAATTCCGCGTCGTTTTTTCACGGAACAAACAATTGGCAAATTCTCCTCAAGCACGCAAACGCGCCAAACAGGCGGCGGTCAGTCGAACTCGCAACATTGCGCAACGCTCAAGCATGCGCACCTCGATAAAACGCTTTATTGGCGCCCTCGAGAGCAACGATATCGAGACTGCGAAAACAACATATCGAGAACTCAGTTCTAAAGTCGACCGGGCAGCTCGAAAAGGATTAACACACCCCAACCGCGCTGCACGCCTGAAGGGTCGTCTCAACGCTCGATTGAAAGCCAAAATAGCGGCCTGATATCCGTAGGCCGTCAAAATCGGCCTGCGATCACAACACGACCATGTTGTCTCGATGAACGATCTCAGGTTCATCCACAAACCCCAGTATTTGCTCAATGTCGCCGCTCGCGCGGCCGGCAATCTTTGCGCTCTCTTCGGCGGAGTAGTTCACCAATCCGCGTGCAACAATCCGGCCGGAATCAATCGCAACGCAGTCGACCAAATCGCCACGTAAGAAACTGCCCGTCACCTTGCCCACGCCGACAGGGAGCAGACTGCGGCCAGATCCTTCCAACACCTCAACGGCACCTGCATCCAAAAACAGTGTTCCGCTTGATTGCATCCGGTCTGCGAGCCACTGCTTACGCGCAGCAATCCGACCCGAAGACGCATGAAGTAGCGTGCCGGGCACATCGCCCTCGTAAACCTTTAGCAGATTCTGAATATCGTGCCCGGAACAAATTACGGTTGACGCCCCGGACCGCGCCACTTTAGCGGCAGCTTGTAGTTTTGTTTGCATCCCGCCCCGACCCAAAACCCCACTGCCACCGGCAAACTTTTCTAGCGAAGGGTCACCGGCGCGGCCTTCACGAACGAGCCTGGTATTAGGGTTGATTCGGGGATCATCCTGAAAAAGACCCTCCTGATCCGTCAGGATAATCAGGTAATCAGCTTCAACAAGATTTCCCACCAAGGCGCCAAGTGAGTCATTGTCGCCAAATTTGATCTCTTCTGTTGCCACGGTATCATTTTCATTGATTACCGGAATAATCCCCAGACCGAGCATCGAGCGAAGCGCGCTTCTCGCATTAAGATAACGTACCCTGCTGTTAAGATCAGCGCTAGTCAGTAGTACCTGGGCCGTTTGAATTTCATGCGCTTCAAAAGCTCTTTGATAGGCGTTTATCAGACCCATCTGTCCAACGGCCGCGGCAGCTTGAAGCTGATGCAATTCATGAGGTCTTTGATGCCAACCGAGTTGAGCCATCCCATTTGCAATCGCGCCAGACGACACAAGCACAAGATCAACACCCTTCTGCCGAAGCTGAGAGCAGCAATCCGCCAGCGCGGTGATCAAAGCGCTATTCAGGCCTGAATCTGGACCCGCGAGCAAAGCGCTGCCGAGCTTAATAACCCATCTCTGGGTGCGTGAGGGGCTTTGCTTGGTGTTAGTCATCGTCTAAAGCCAGCGCCTGCCATACCCTTTGGCAAAGTTCGGCGCAGCCTTGGCCACTCACCCCTGACACTAAATGCCACGGGTCTTCCCAATGAAGTTCATCGCAAACCGATTGGCAAATTTGTGCGGCCGACGCTTTATCTAGCGTATCCGCTTTGTTAAAGACCAGCCATCGGGTACGGGCGGCAAGAGCCGAATCGAATTCTTCAAGCTCAGTCATCACAGTTTCGATCGCCTTCAACGGCGGATCACCTGCCATATCACTAATGTCGACAAGATGTAACAGAAGATCGGTGCGCTGAAGATGGCGCAGAAACTGGAAGCCGAGTCCTGCACCTTTAGCGGCACCTTCAATAAGCCCCGGGATGTCCGCAACGACAAAGCTTGCGCCGGGTGCGATATCAACGACCCCTAACTGGGGGTGCAGGGTCGTAAACGGGTAATCGGCAATTTTTGGCGTCGCGGCAGAAATCTGGGCCAACAAGGTCGATTTTCCGGCATTCGGCAAACCCAACAGACCCACATCCGCCAAGACCTGGAGCTCAAGACGAATGAGTCGCTGATCTCCTTCGCCTCCGGGAATAGTCCGTCGCGGCGTTTGATTCACGGATGACTTAAAGCGGGCATTGCCAACACCCCCTCGCCCCCCTGCTGCTATTTTGAAGATCTGATCGTGCTCACGAAGGTCAACCAGCAACTCCTCGGTCTCTTCTGAGTAAACCAGGGTGCCGACTGGAACCCGAACCACACAATCATCCCCTGAGGCACCTGTGCAGTTTCGCCCTGCTCCAGCCTGACCGGTTTTGGCTTTAAATTTTCGGGTGTATCGAAAATCAGCAAGGGTATTAAGGCCAGTGGTCGCTTTCAACAGCACATCACCACCTCGCCCCCCATCGCCACCATCAGGACCACCGCGCGGCACAAACTTCTCCCGACGAAAACTCAGCGCGCCATTCCCGCCATTGCCGGCTTGTACTGTGATCGATGCTTCGTCGACAAACTTCATTTTGCTTCCTTTGCGGCGAAAAAAAACCCCGCTCATACAGCGGGGTTTTCAAGAAGTGAAATACTCCTTCCTACTGTTCCGTCAGGACACTCACGGTTCTGCGATTTTTGGGGCCTTTGATGCTGAAATTGACCTTACCTTCCGACAGCGCGAATAAGGTGTGGTCTTTACCGAGGCCAACGTTATCTCCAGGATGAAAAGCGGTGCCCCGTTGACGAACCAGAATATTGCCTGCGAGCACTGTTTCTCCGGCGTAACGCTTCACGCCCAGTCGTTTCGACTCTGAATCTCGACCGTTTCTTGAACTGCCGCCTGCTTTCTTATGTGCCATTGCGCTTTATCTCCGGATGTTGACCATATCGATCAACTGGTAATTTCTGTTACACGTAATTGAGTGAAGGATTGCCTATGCCCTTGCGTGCGACGATATTTTTTTCGGCGCTTCATTTTAAACACTCGGATCTTCTTGTCTCGGCCGTGACTCACTATTTCCGCTTTTACGCTCGCGCCCGCGATCACCGGATCTCCGATAGAGACCTTTTCGCCATCGCCAATCACAAGCACCTTGGGTAGTTCGACCACCTCACCAGGTTCGCCCGCGAGCTTTTCAACACGAACGTTATCGCCAACACCGAGTCGATACTGTTTGCCGCCTGTTTGCACCACTGCGTACATTATTTGTCTACCCATTAAAGTTACCAACCTGCCGGTTGGCCCGAAAAGGCTCTTTAGAAGAGCCCGCGAAGGTCGCGAATTTTAGGCGAAACTGGCTTTTTGGTCAATTTAAAGAAACGTGTTGACATCTGAGCACCTGTCAACACGTTATCATAAGGTAATGGGCTCTATTCATTCTATTAAATCAGTCGGAAATTCGGACGGTAAAACCGTCAAAAATACTGACCTGCTGCTAAAAAACGTCCTGAACCTCGCCAGCGGCGATATGAATGGGGTAAACCATCATATACAGAGTCAGCTGGTCTCGGATGTCGCGCTCATCCAGGACGTCGGGCGCTACATTATTGCAGCTGGCGGCAAAAGACTCAGACCAATCACCGTAGTCCTAAGCGCTCACTCGCTTGGGTACCAAGGCACTGCGCATATCGATCTTGCGGCGGTAATCGAATTCATCCACACCGCAACGCTTCTGCATGATGACGTTGTAGATGAGTCTGAATTAAGGCGCGGACGCCAAACAGCTAATGATCTCTGGGGAAATGCGGCCTCGGTTCTCGTTGGAGACTTCCTATATTCGAGGGCCTTTCAGATGATGGTTGCGGTCGGTAAATCTCGAGTAATGGATATCATGGCCGAAACCACGAATTCAATCGCGCAAGGTGAGGTGATGCAGCTTCTGAATAGTCACAACCCCGGGATCACCGAGTCCGATTATCTCGAAACGATTAAACGAAAAACAGCACGCCTTTTTGAATCCTCCGCTCGACTCGGTGCAGTTGTTGCTGATGCAGGCCCCGCAACGGAACAGGCGTTGGGAGAGTACGGCCTTAATCTCGGGATCGCTTTTCAGATGATTGACGACGCCCTTGATTACAGTTCGACCGCAGACCAGATGGGGAAAAATGCAGGCGACGACCTAT
>SHBR01000010.1 GCA_004212795.1 Candidatus Thioglobus sp. | reverse complement strand
GCCAGGCGTGTCGTGGACCTGAAAGGCCCAACTGCCCAGCATGACCGTGTCACCCTCACTGACCGCTCGATCGATACCTGGAATCCGATCAATGTCTGCGGCGGGCCCGATGATTTCGCACTGGGTCTGGGCTTTAAGTTCCAGATTGCCACCCGCATGATCGTGATGATGGTGTGTGTTAAAAATAAAATCGAGAGACCAGTTTTTTTCCACTAATGCTGCATTGATTGCATCAACTTCTGGCGTATCGATCGTTGCCGTGAGTCCGCTTGCGGGATCGTGTATGAGGTAGCCATAGTTATCATCGAGGCAGGGGAATTGATGGATTTCAAGAGTTGACATGGTTCACCTCAGTTGTGACCGCTAATCTCCGCGTGAAGCGGCTTTGTTTCTTCAAAAGCTAATTTTTGCTCTTCAGTTGCCGATTGTTGATGATCATTTTTCCATTGGTCATAGGTCATGCCATAAACAATGGAACGAGCCTCATCGTAGTCCATCTCGATCCCTTCAGATTTTGCAGCGGCGAGGTACCATTTTGACAAGCAATTGCGGCAAAATCCCGCCAGATTCATCAGATCGATATTCTGCACATCTGTCCTTCGTTGCAGATGCTCAACCAATCCGCGGAAAGCGGCTGCTTCGAGTCGGATTCTCGTGTCGTTGTCCATAGAAGCTCCTGTTCTGGTGATGGGTGGCAGATTTGCCCGCCACCGTGTGGGTCGTTAACGCAATAAGAATAGACCGATAATAGCAGTCGAAAAAGCAGAACGAAACGAGAGTTGTCTTGGCGAGTACTGGCTCGCCGCGACTCCAGATGTTTTAACTTTTTAGATCTGAGTAAAATGAGCGACGAAACCATCCTTTATGTTTCAAAACAGGACAGCAACCCTTTTTTAGCCAGGTGTTTGATATGACGTCGCTAAAACAGATCGTAGAAGAGACGGATACCCGAATGGGCAAAGTATTTGATCTGACCATTCAGATATTGATTGTGGTGTCCGCCGTGAGCTTTGCAATCGAGACGCTTCCTGGCCTGTCATCAACTACGATACGTCTGTTGGCAATATCTGAAGCCGTCATTATTGGGGTGTTTACGGCTGAGTATCTTCTGCGTCTTTATTTCAGTCAGAAAAAACTGTCTTTCGTCTTCAGTTTTTATGGCCTGATTGATTTGGCGGCTGTTCTGCCGTTTTATTTAGCGCTGGGACTGGATCTTCGATCGCTCAGAATATTCAGACTCGCGCGACTTGCGATTCTCCTCAAAATTTTTCGGTTCAGTAAGGCCGCAAGACGTTTCCAGCTCGCATTTAAACTAGTGAAGGAAGAACTTCTGGTTTTTGGCCTGTTTTCTCTCGCACTTATTTATCTGAGTGCGGTGGGTATCTACCACTTTGAGCATGAAGCACAGCCCGAGGTTTTTGTTTCCGTATTTGATGGCATTTGGTGGGCGACTGTAACGTTGACAACGGTTGGCTATGGGGATGTTGTCCCCATTACGACCGGTGGGAAGGTGTTTACTTTTTTTGTGTTTATAGTGGGGTTGAGTATGATCGCGGTTCCATCAGGCTTGGTGGCTTCAGCATTATCAAAAGTTCGAGAGTTAGAGAAATGAAACGTTTCAGCACTTTGTTTTATCTGGGCATCACCTGGTTGATGGCCGCTTGCGCCAGTTCGTCGACTAGCGGGATCGATCTGACCGTGTCGCGCGGGGACGCAACAGCCGCATACTCTGGAAGTTACATTGGCACGATTTCGTTAACGTCTACGGCCGATGTGGTGGGGATAGGATCTTCGACTGATGAGCGAATAGAAACCGCGCTAATCGAGGTGACAGCAGATGGCCTGGTATTCCTCAACGTGCGAAATGTGATCATGACAGGCGTCGTCGATAACAGTGGAAATTGGGGCGTTCAGGCCTCCATTAACGATCTTAGCTCATTAATTAGCGCAGAAAATATTTCTAATTTAAACAACGCAGGTTGCTCTCTTGCTACGAAAGCGGCTCGTATTCAGGGTGTGATTAGTCCACCTGCCATGCAGGGTAACGTCAGTGGCTCGATCAAGTGTAAGCGTGCGGGTTTGACGGTGGCGACGCTTGCCACATCGGGTACGCTGACCGCGAATCGTTAGTCAAATGGATAGCGTATTTGCGGGTTGTGGTTATGTGGGACGTCAGGTCGCGCGGCGTGAGCGAGATTTAAGCGGACGTGTTTTTGCGGTTGTTCGCAGCCCCTCTAGTGCCGAACAATTAATTCGTGAGGGTATTCAGTCGATAGCACTCGATCTTGAGGAAATTTCTGCCCTTGAATTCTCGTTGTCCGATAAGGTGCTTTATTGGTTTGTGCCTCCACAGCCTGAGGGTATGCAGGATCGGCGGTTACGAAGATGCCTTGAGCTTGCCGCCCAGATTGGACAGATCCCCAAGCGAATTGTGCTCATTAATACGACGGGTGTTTACGGCGATTGTCAGGGGGATTGGGTAACGGAGACCCGTCCTCGTAGACCTCAGACGGGTCGGGCGACGAGACGAGTTGATGCAGAAGATTTTGCTCGGAGCTGGTGCGATTTTCACGCCGTTACTTTAGTGGTCTTGAGGGTGCCGGGCATATATGGTTTCGGCAAACTTCCGCTTGATCGAATTAAAAACGCCCGGCCGGTTCTGGCACCTGAACTGTGTCCCTGGAGTAACCGTGTACACGTGGAAGATTTAATTACTGCTTGTATGTCGGCGGCTCGGATTAAAGCGCCGGCGCCAGCTTACAATATAAGTGATGGTCATCCATCCACAATGACTGATTTTTTCTTCAAAGTGGCTGATGCCGCAGGATTACCTCGCCCCCCGATTCTGACAACCCAAGAAGCTTCGGCACAACTCAGTAAAGAGATGCAGTCCTATCTGGCAGAATCCAAAAGAATCGATAACACACTGATGAAGGAGCATCTTGGTGTGGTGCCGCGCTTTCCAGACCTGGAGCGTGGGCTGAATGCTATTTTCTCCGGTCTTGCTAACGACGGATAAGGGATTTCTTAAGCGGATCTACTTGTTTTGACGTGGAAATGTGCTCGCGCTCCGGCTGGTATTTCTAGCGTTCATACGATTCTCGCCGAGCGGATTCGGAGAGGGGCACAAGAAACTCCAGCGGGTTATCAAGAATCGCATTGCGTGCGTCCTCAAGCGATGTACAGCCCGCATAACTGACGGCTGAACGCAGGTGACCTCGAATGCGGTGCAGAATATCAACAACGCTACCCCGGTAGGGCACCTGAATTTCCTGACCTTCCGGCGGGGTGGCGAGTGCTTCATCAATCGCATCTGAATCCTCGGAGTCATACAGCGACTCCATTACGGCTTCAGGAGAGGTCATTCCCCTGTAGATTTTTTTCTTGGTATGGGAGGCAGGATCTTCGATTACTCGCCCGGGCGCCTCGTCTGTACCCGATAGCGCACTTCCCAGCATCACGGTGTCGGCGCCACAGGCAAGCGCGAGGAAAATATCTTTGTCGTAACGGACTCCGCCATCCGCCATGATCGAGATTTCACCCCCTACTTCACACCACGCTTCGCGAATCGCTTGCAGTTGGGGAACGCCGGCCGCAGTTTCCAAGCGGGTTCGACAGCCTCGCCCCGGACCCACACCTACTTTTACGGCATCGGCGCCGATATCCGCCATAAAGCGTGCCCCTGCAGCAGTCGCAATGTTTCCGCAGACAAGCGGCGTAGCGGGAAATTCGGCCCTGAGTTTTTCAATGCCGGTTTGCATGATTTGTGAATGCCCATGAGCAATGTCGACAAATAAAGAATCAGCACCCGCAGACAATAACGCTGTGGCGCGCTCCATGAAATCCCCCGCACATCCGACGGCCGCACCAGTCAAAAGTCGACCTTTTTCGTCTTTACTGGCAAAGGGTCGTTCCCGAAGGAAGCGCACGTCTTTTCGGGTAATGAGGCCACAGATTCGATGCTCTTGATCTATCAGCGGCAACCTTTCAATGCGGCCTTCAAACATGATTTTTGCGGCCTCCTCGGTTGCGACATCAGGAGGAGCGGTCTTCAATCTCGACGTGGGCGTCATGAACGTTTCGACACTTTCCTTATCCCGAGACCGATCCCAGGGAATATCCCGGCGAGTCAGAACACCTGCCAAAATTCCACTTCCGGCTTTTGTTTCAATCAATATCCCGTTTATCTTATGGCGTCGTGCAAACAGTCGAGCCTCTTCAATTGTTGACCCCACTGGCAGCGTTCGGGGTTGTTCAATGACTGCACTGTGACTTCGTTTGACGCGACTGAGCGTTTCACACTGGCGTTCAATACTTTGGCCACGATGAATAACACCAAGACCGCCTTCGAGCGCCATGGTCTCTGCCATGTCTCCCCCAGTAACGCTGTCCATATTCGAGGAAACGATGGGGAGATCAAGCGCGATATCCTGAGTGAGCCTTGACCGTAACGGGATGCCAGCACGCGTTGAGGTGATTCCTTTTTGTGGTCTGAATAAAAAGTCATCAAACGTTTTGCCAATCCATTGAGGATCGAGAAGATTGGAAGCCATGATTTAAGGTCGGTTAGGCATGACTCTTTTGAGACACGCGGGATGAAACAACGTCAAATCATAAGACGGTAGCCGGTAACTCTCAAGCGATCATGACTTTAAGCGGCGTTGGGATGCCATCCCGCGTCTGCCCAGAGTTGTCCACTGACCGCGGAGTTCCGAATCATGAAGCAGATCGCGTCAGCAATTTCTTCAGGTCGAATCAGGCGTCCGAGCTGAGTGTCCGGCAGAATATTTTTTTCGACAAAACCCTCAGGCATGCCCTGGAGAAGGGGTGTATCGACAAAACCCGGATGAATCACGCCCGTTCGTACGCCATGAAACATGGCTTCCTTAGTCAGTGTTGACGCTGCACCTTCGAGTCCTGCTTTTGTGCTCGCGTAAGAGACCTGGCCTCGATTTCCCTGTGAGGAAACCGATCCAATAAAAATAATAGTGCCCTGAACAGTTTCTGCGGCTCGCCATTTTTTAAGCCCTCTTTGATTCCGGTCGACGGCGATTCTGGCAATCATCTCCATTGCCCAATAGACTGGATGAATCAGATTGACCTCTAAGACCTGACGAAATATGTCGACCGGATATATGTTTGCAACACTACTTTCGTGATCAATTTTCACGGCCAGTCGATCACGAAAAATACCAGCTGCCGGGACAACAATTTGCGCAATGCCGTAACGCTCAGTGACCAAGTCAAAAACACTTTCCCGAAACGTCTCGTCGGTAACATCCCCTGCGCAGGCGATCGCGACTTCTTTGCCGGCATCAATGTTGATTTCCTGGGCCAGTGTTGTTAACGATTCCTCATTGATATCAACCAGTGCGATGCCTTTTACGCCTTGGTTGATCAATTCAAACGCAGTGGCCCGGCCAATGCCGCTCGCCGCGCCCGTTACAATGCCGACCTTGTCTTTTATCTGCATGCCGCCTCCCGACGATTTGAGGCTGGGTAGGGTACCCTTGAGTCGCCTCAGATAGGCGATAGATGGTGCATCGCAACAATAATAATGTCAACTTTAAAAAGGGGTTTACCCGAAAATATTTATTATTTGATGCCGATAAAAAGAACCTGATCAAACGGCGTCAATCTGAAATTTCTGCGTCGCACCATTAATAATTCGAGATGAAATTAAACGATGACCGTAACCGCAAGACCGATCAGGATGACGCCAAAAAGACGGTCAAGCAGACGGGCTTTAGCCCGAAGACGATCGATAACCAGCGAGTGGGATAAGACAAGCGCGACAATGATGTACCAAAGCGCATCAACTACACCTGCAGTGAGTGCCATGATAAATTTTTCGGCCATACCTGCTTCAGATCGAACGAATTGACTAAACAATGCGAGAAAAAACAGCGCAATCTTCGGATTGGCTATGGCAATGAGAAACCCGTCTCGGGCGGGTGAAGTTCTAGGGAGACTTTGATCAGTATTCAGCAGATCTTTCACGCCGGCCTGGCTTCGCAGGCTGCGAATGCCAAAATAGATTAGAAGTGCTGCGCCACCAAAACGCAAGGCATCAAATAGTGCTGGCGTTTGTTGGATTAAAAGTCCGATTCCGGCTGCGGTCAGTCCAGCCCAGATCACGATTCCGAAGCCATGACTGACGCCAGTGATCACGCCATCTAGTCGACCACCCGAAAGGGTATTTCGCACAACGACCGCGAGGCTTGGCCCTGGTGAAATGGCGCCGAAGATACAGATCAGCGTCATCGACAGCCATAATGTGAGTGGCATAAATACATTCTTCGACTGCAAAACTCTAGAGTAAGCGTTTACGTGATTAAATGTTAGGGGTTGAAAGGAGGAATCTGTGATTACATTCATCTTGTATACCCGCGCGGGCTGTCATCTCTGCGAAGACATGCAGACCCATTTAAGTTCGCTTCAAAATGACCATCCGTTCGCTTTAGAGGTTAGAAATGTCGACGAAGATCCAGATTGGGCCGAAAAATTTGACGACAAGGTGCCGGTGTTGTTTTTGGGCGATCATGAAATTTGCCGCTATTTTCTCGATCTTGTAAAAGTCAAAGACATATTTTTAAAAAAATACACATAAAAACAGATACTTATAAAAATGTTCGAATAATTTAAATTAATTGATATAGTCGATTGCCGAATTTTTAAAAATTTTGCATATGTTTTTTGAACACCGGTGGCGCGAAAAATATTTTCATAATCGATCCGTACCAAAGATCTTTTTTCTGTGTGGGTTAGGGCTTATCTTCGCAGTTTCAGCATGCTCGGATCGTTCCTCATCGACCTCGTCAAGCGTCGCCCAGACGCTTGACGCAGAAGAGCAAACAAGTCGTTTTGTAATTCCTGAGGTCAAAGATCTGCTTTTTGAGGATGCGGTGGCACGGTTAAGGCAAAGCGGCTTCTCCGGAGAAATATCCCGAACCAGTAACGGCAAGTGCCAGAGTGGTGATAGTCAGGGAAAAGTCTACAAGCAGTTGCCCGGAGTGCATGAGAACGTAAATTCATCTGCCGGAATTCATCTCTTTGACGGCTGTTTTGACGTTCGCTTCGTTGCTTCAGAAGGGGGGTTTTTTGAGCCGATAATTGACTCGCCTGATGAACGTACAGGACAGGATGACCGGTTTAATATTAGCGCTTTCAACAGTCTCGATTTCTCTCTCGTCCCTAATCAGGGCTATGAGGTTAGCGACGTTAAAATTAATGGACAGGCGATGACCCTGACAGCCTCGCATGTTTATCGCCTCTCGGAAATTACAGCAGACCAGAAAGTTGAGATAAGTTTCTCGGCGGTTCCGGAACCGGAACAAAAAACAGTCGCTACCTTTACCATCAAGGCAAATGTCCTGTTCGGAGACTGCGCGATTTCTCCTTCGGGAAATGTTGTTCTGTCCGCTGGGGCGAGCCAGATTTTTAAAATTACATCGGGCACATTGATCAATGTGGTCAATGTCGATGGCGTCATGGATGTCGCTTGTAGTAACGTCGTGAGCTGTTCGCACACGTTTGCCAACGTTTCGCAGAATCACGAACTGGACGCGATTTGCAACTAAGGCGGCTGCGGTAATGCGTGGGTCATCCTTTTTTCAAGTTCAAGTACGATTTGGCACGAGGATAAAAATTATTGCTGTTCTTTACCGGAAGAAAGTAGGTCGCTGTCTTTACGAGATCCGAGCCGCGGGTTCGACTCGTCGTCTTTACACCGACGGCGTACTTCATAGTCAGTTTAATCCGCGGCGACTGATCACCGGTAGCGTTTGGGATCTTCTTTGGCTGGGCCTATTTTTTCGACCTGATCCGAATCCCAAGCGTGTTCTCGTCCTCGGATTGGGTGCGGGCACGGTTGTGCGGCAGTTGCAGACCCTTTTCCCGTTTGTACAAATTACGGCAGTAGAGATTGACCCCGTTCATATCGAGCTTGCTGGGTTGCATTTTGGGGTTGATACCGATCGGGTGAAGATTTTCCAAGAGAGTGCTGAAGAATTTATTGTCGGTTATCGAGGTCCAAAATTTGATCTGATCATTGATGATCTTTTTTCAGGTGCGGCCGGGATTCCGCATCGAGCGGTAAAGTGTTCCGGACCCTGGTTATTAAGACTTGAACAATGCTTAATGCCCGAGGGTTTGCTGTCAATAAATTTTGCTGATTTCGCAGAGCTAAAAGAGTCGGCAGTGTCTAAGCGTCTCTGGAATGGCGGTCGATTTAAAAACGGTTTTGAGCTACGATCGCCCACAACCGAGAACGTAATTGCCATACTGATGCCGGAGTCAATGCACAGCGTTGATCTAAGGCGACATTTATCCGAAACGCCGGTGCTTTCAACAGCGCTGGAAAAAGGACAGTTGCGATACCAGGCGCGACGACTACGCGTTTAGCAACGTTGCATAAAAACCCTGTTGAATGGAGGTGACAGATGCGCGGATTTGTGCCCCCTGATGCTCAAACAGACGTCTCAAGTGAGCATTGGGCAATTATTCATATGCCCGGGCGAAACCGTAAACGCTACCCCGAAAATTGTGTGCAGATTGTCGCAACCGAAAAAGAGGCCAGAGCGGGTGCCAGACCCGCACAACGATTGTTTCCTGCCAAGGTGTTGGGGCCGTCTAAATCGTCAGAGGGTCAGATGATCTACTATCTCGTCGAATGGATTGCCCCGTCTTAATCGAGTCGGCCTATAACTTCTTTAATTGTGCAAGAGCGTTAAGCGCTCGTTTTCGACCGACATCAGGCTCAACCAGTGGCGCTGGGTAATCTTTGCCAATCTCGAGGTTTGCGTTTTTAAGCACCTCCGTTGGAGCCAGCCACGGGGCGTGCAAATATTTTTTTGGCAAATCCATGAGTTCGGGTACCCACTGCTTGATGTAATTTCCGTCGGGGTCGAATTTCTGCCCCTGAAGCACCGGATTGAAAACACGGAAATAGGGCGCCGCATCTGCGCCACAGCCTGCCACCCACTGCCATCCCGCCGAATTGCTCGCCAGATCAGCGTCCACTAATGTGTCCCAGAACCATTGCTGCCCGTGTTTCCAGTGAACAAGAAGATGTTTGACAAGCACGGATGCAGCGACCATTCGCACCCGATTGTGCATCCATCCGGTTTGCCAGAGTTGGCGCATGCCGGCGTCAACGATTGGAAAGCCGGTACATCCTTTTTGCCAAGCCACTAGCGCATCGTGATCTTCGATCCACGGGAACTTTGAAAACTCTGGCCTGAAGCTTTTCTCAGGCATTTGAGGGAAATGAATTAAAAGATGTGCGCAGAATTCGCGCCACCCAAGCTCGCGCTGAAAGGATAATGCCCCTTCGTTGGAGAGATTCTGTTGATCGGTTGCTGAAAAAGCCTGAGCGGCGCTGATGTTTCCAAAATGAAGATAAGGCGATAGACGTGAGGTGTTATCTTTCGCAGGGTAGTTGCGATCCTGTTCATAATCAGGAGCACGATTAACAAAGCTGGAAAGCGCCGCTTGCCCGCCGTCTTCGCCAGGTTGCCATACCGAGTTGAACCGTTGCGCCCAGTCGGGTCGTTTTGGGAGTAAATTCCATGAGTCAAGGGATTCACTCTCCAAAGAGGTTTGAGAGAATACGGGCATCGACGACTTTTGAACGGTCCGCATTTTGGCCCGGGTTTTAAGGCAATTTTTCCAAAAAGGGGTGAACACCCGAAAAGGTGTGCCGCTCTGGCTTTTAATCTCAGAGGGATCAAAAAGTAAATTGCCTTCAAAACCTTCCGAGCCGATCGCGTTTTTTTCCAACTCAGCGCGCAACAATAATTCGTCTTTACGATCTGACGGTTCGATGGCATTCGTCCAGTAGACGGCAGAGGCCCCGCTTTCTATCGAAATTTTGGTTATTTCTTCGGCGGGATTACCGCTTCGGAGCACGATTTCCCCACCCGCATTTTGAACTTTTTGGCTAATCTCATGCAGACTATGATGAAGCCACCAGCAACTGGCGGCACCCGGCAGCCAGGAACGGTGTGTTGCCGTATTTCGGATAAAACAAAGAATAACAGGACGGCCGTTCCCGCCCGCAGCTTCTAGTGCGGGGTGATCGTTCAGTCTCAACTCTTGTCGCAACCACACGATAACGGGAGATTTCATGACGGTACCGGAAGATTAAAGATGTATATTTTAGCGGCGGCGGCGAAAATTTATGTCGTGTTACCGTCCATTCACAGCGGCAATGAAAAGATACACCATATAAATATGATCTCATTGAATTTATTAGTTGAATCCGCTGCCTGGTGTCTGGCGCTTTCCGTTGTCGCTTGGTCTATCAGCGTTGTCCGCACAGACGTGGGAATCGCTGATGTGTTTTGGCCGTGGTTCAGCGCGGGTAGCGCGGTGATTTACGCACTGGATTCATGGCCGCTACCTGCAACATCCGTAGGTTTTTTGGGCCTCCTCATTGTTTCTGCGAGCCGTCTTTCGCTGGCCGTCATTCGGCGAACTCACCGAGCGGGTGAGGACCGTCGATACACTGACATCCGAAACCGGTGGGGCAAGGGGTTTGCGATAAAAAGTTTGCCTGGTATTTTCTTAATGCAGGGACTGATGGGGTTTGCGTTAGCGATGCCACTGGCTTACGCCGTAACGGGATTTCAAAATGCGTCGATCTTAGGGAGTTTATTTATTGCGGTGTGGTTTTTGGGCTTCTTGTTACAGGTGACCGCAGATCGTCAACTCTCCGCGTTCTCAAAGGCAGATGATGGAACCGGAGTGCTTTCGACTGGCGTATGGCGATATAGTCGTCACCCTAATTATTTTGGCGAGTTGTGCATGGTTTGGGCTATTTTCGGTCTGGCAGCGGCGAATGGCGGCGCTTGGACCCTGTTTGCACCGCTTTTGATGACCTGGTCTATTTTGCGATTTACGGGTATTTCAAGGATGGAGGACGGAATATCGTCACGTCGACCTGGATATGAAAGTTATATGAAGAAAACGAGCGCCCTAATTCCGCTGCCACCGCGTAAACACGTGTAGATTCACGCTTGATTGACTCTTGAAGTTGACAATAGAGCTAGATTTTTAACGGAAAGGTATCCATATGGAAGTGCAAAGCAAGGGAAGCGTATTGTTGGTTGAAGACCATCAGGATATTGCGGAATTGGTCTACGACTACATGGAAGGCGAGGGCTACGAACTTGACTATGCGCCCGATGGCGAAGTCGGCATCAATCTTTGTTCGCAAAACGAGTACGACGCAATCATCCTGGATTTAATGCTTCCACGAAAGGACGGGCTTTCGGTTTGTCGCGAACTTCGGGACAAGATGGGAAAGACCACGCCGGTATTAATGCTAACCGCTCGAGACACGCTGGAAGACAAGTTGAAAGGATTTGAGATCGGCGCCGACGACTATTTGGTTAAGCCTTTTGAGATACAAGAGTTAGAGGCCAGAGTTCGTGTTCTGATCAAGCGGGGCCATGCCTCACCTTCGACCACGGATTCCTTGCAGGTCGGCGGGATTGAGTTTGATCAGCAGTCTTTGGTAGTGACGCGAGATGGTCAGGAATTGGTGCTTTCGCCCATTGGCTTTAAGCTGCTCAAAATCCTGATGGAGCGGTCGCCATCGGTTGTATCCAGACAAGATATTGAAAGAGAGATTTGGGGGGATATGCTGCCAGACAGCGACACACTTCGAAGCCACATGTATAACCTTCGCAAAGTCATCGATAAACCGTTTGACTCAGCCTATTTGCAAACACTACCCGGGATTGGCTATCGATTCTGTGAGCCCGATGCCGCCCATTAGGGCAGGAATTGTCCGACGCTTCACCCGCGTCGTTACCTTTCAACTCCTTCTCGTCGGGTTAGCGGCGGCCCTCGGTACGTGGGGAGCAGGGTGGATAATGAAAGAGATGCTGGTTCGGCAGGCGCTTTCGACCGAGGCCGAATATTTCTGGTCCGCTCGTGCTACTGATGAAGCATTTCCCGCGCCCGATACCCGCAACTTAACCGGGTTCCTTTCGGGCTCCCGCGAGTTGCCGGACGACCTCCGTGCATTGCCAACCGGTTTTCATGAATTGCCATCCCCGGATCATTTTTCGGTCGTTCATGTGTCAGAGCAAGGTGGTGAAAGACTAACCCTTATATTTGAAGGCGAGCAGGTTCGGTCATTGGCACTTTGGTTTGGACTTGTTCCGCTGATGATCGTTTTGGTCATTGTTTACGTTTCGCTGTATTTGGGCTATCGCTTCTACCGGGGGTCCGTTTCTCCCGTTGTCCGGCTCGCGCATGAAGTCGAGAATCTCCAGCTCGAATCAACCCAGCATCCGGATTTTGATGTCACCGATTTGCCTCAGGGTGCTGATCGGGAAATTATGGTGTTAAGCGGTGCGCTTAAACATTTGGTTGAGAGGGTTCAGGAATTTATCGCGCGCGAGCGCGAATTTACGCGCGACGTGAGTCATGAATTGCGAAGCCCGTTGACCGTCGTTCGCGTGGCCTGCGATGTCGCATTGAAAGAGCCGTCGCTGGATGAGCGGGTTCGAAAGTCAATCGACAAAATACATCGAGCGGCGGCGCAGATGACCAATCTGATCGAAGCTTTTTTATTGCTCGCAAGAGAGCCGGATCGACATATTGAATCAAGCGTCGTTTGTTTAAACGATCTGCTGATGGAAGAGATTGATCGCGGGCGGACGCTTCTTGAAGGGCGTTCTGTTTCTATCGAAACAAATTTTTCTGACCGAATTTTGGTTCGTGCACCTGAGCGGGTGCTCTCTGTATTGCTCGGCAATTTGCTGCGAAACGCCTGTACATACACAGATGAAGGAACCGTCACTGTGTCGATTTCGGGACACTACGTTACAATTGAGGATACCGGGATCGGGATGTCAATACATGATCAGGATGTAGCGTTTCATGCCTTTAGCCGAGGGAGTCAAGCTAGACCTGGCGGCCACGGTGTGGGACTCAATATCGTGAGAAAGTTGTCAGAGCGGTTCGGCTGGCCTGTTAGTCTGACTAGCAGTCCGGGGAAGGGCACCACGGCTGTTGTTGAATTTCCCGATGCCTTATCAGAAACTTAGACCAGATAATTTCGTGACTGACACTCCAGAAACCCCTGAAGACACCCCGTCCCGCTGGCAAACCTTCGTTTTTTGGCTTGTTAACGACGCTCGCTATTTAGATCGCACCCGTTTTAGATCGCCACGTTCCCTTGACCTATGGCGATTGATTCCGTTTTTAGCGATTCATCTCGGGTGTTTCGCCGTTATCTGGGTGGGTATCAGCTGGTTTGCGGTGGCGCTTGCTTTGTTGCTTTATTTGGGCCGGATGTTCCTCATCACCGCGTTTTACCATCGGTTTTTTGCACATCGTGCCTTCGAGAGCAGTCGTTCTTTTCGACTATTGGTGGCAGTACTGGGGTGTACCGCGGGTCAGCGAGGTCCAATTTGGTGGGCCAGCCACCATCGACAGCACCATCTTCACTCCGATACCGCACTCGATCCGCATTCCCCTCAGACCGATACATTCTGGTTCAGTCATGTGCTTTGGTTTTTGACCCGAGATGCATTCCCGATCCGCTGGAAACAGGTGAAAGACCTCAAAAAATGTCGCGAGTTGGTCGTTTTAGAGAGGTTCGATTGGGTGCCGCTTATGGCGCTCGGTGTGCTTTGTTTTTTTATAGGGGATTGGGCGCAAGCCTCATATCCAGGTCTTGAAACGAGCGGCTGGCAGACATTAGTCTGGGGATTCTTCATCTCGACAACGGCGCTTTATCACGCAACGTATACCATTAATTCTTTGGCGCATCGTTATGGGCGTCGACGGTTTGATACGCCAGACCACAGCCGAAATAATTTTCTACTTGCGCTTCTGACCCTGGGGGAGGGTTGGCATAATAACCATCATCGTTACCCTGGTGCGGCTCGGCAAGGCTTCTATTGGTGGGAAGTCGATTTGTCCTACATGGGTTTAAGAGTCTTGAAGACTCTTGGTTTGGTTTGGAACCTGCGACCTGTACCCAGCAAGATTCTTGAGGCTGGTCGGGCTCGCCGTTGAAAGTTGCAGTTGTGGGGGCCGGAGTATCAGGCCTGGTTTGCGCGCTCGGACTGAAACGCCATCACCACGTCACTGTATTTGACGCAGATCATCGCGCGGGTGGGCATGCCAATACGCGTGTTGTGAAAGAAAACGGGCGGTCTATTGGAATCGATACCGGCTTTATCGTTTTTAACTTCAAAAATTATCCTCATCTGAGCAGTTTATTTGATCGCTTAGGGGTTTCATCCCAACCGTCGGATATGAGTTTCAGCGTCCGTTGTGACACAAGTGGATTCGAGTTCAGCGGTTCAAATCTGAACACTTTTTTTGCGCAACGAAGCAACTTGTTCCGACTCGAGGCATGGCAATTGCTGCGATCTATTTTTGCTTTTCATCGCGACGGTAATGATGCGCTTAGAAAAGATATAAGCGATGAGATTACCGTTGGCGAATTCGCGAAACATCGGGGCTATCGCCAGAATTTGGTTGAACATTATTTATTACCGCTGGGCGGCGCACTATGGTCGTGCTCCAGCGAATCTTTTAGCCAATTCCCTGTGCGTTTTTTTCTTGAGTTTCTTCGCAACCATTCGATGCTGCAGATGGAGGATCGACCGGTTTGGAGAACCGTCTCCGGGGGGTCGCAACAGTATGTGACAAAGATAGTGAGCCAATTGGAAAGCGAATTGCAGCTGGACCATCGCGTATCCCGCGTGACACGTGTTGGCGGGGGCGTTGACCTTGAATTTCATAATGGCAAAAGCGAGCATTTTGATGAGGTCGTGCTTGCTACCCATGCAGATACAAGTCTTAATATCATTCAGGCGCCCGATGCGGAGGAGTCTGAACTTCTTAGTGCTTTTCCTTATCAGGATAACGTGGTCACACTGCACACGGATACCCGTGTATTGCCCAAAGCGCAACGAGCGTGGGCCAGTTGGAATTATCGCGTTCGTGATGATGCTTCAGCAGCTACCGGCGTCACTTACAACATGAATAAGCTGCAGGCACTTGATGCAAAGCACACCTATTGTGTATCGCTAAATCAACACGATGAACTAGATCAGGATCATATTTTGCGCCGCGAGGTCGTTAGGCATCCGCTATTTACGCCCGGTCGCGATGAATTTCAAAAACGCCACCATCAGGTGATTCGCCGGCAGGCGATCAGCTTTTGCGGCGCTTACTGGGGCTTTGGATTTCATGAAGATGGTGTGCGCAGCGCAATCGCGGTGTGTGACGCTTTCGGTGTCGAGCGCCCATGCTGAATAGCAAGGTATACGTGGGTCGTGTTTGCCATACTCGTTTACGACCTCAGCGACATCAATTTTGCTATCGCTTGTTTATGCTCTATCTGGATCTTGATGAGATCCCCGATGTTTTTAACGCCTACTGGTTATGGTCCGCACGTTCCACAGCACTTGCGCGCTTTAGGCGATCTGATCATACGGGTAATCCGTTACAGTCACTTGACCAGAGTATTCGTCATCTTGTTGAAAGTCAGTCCGGCGATAGGCCGGGGGGGCGAATTACATTGCTAACGCACCTGCGTTATTTTGGTTATTGCATGAACCCGGTTAGTTTTTATTTTTGCTGGGATGACTCAGGGCAGAAAGTGACACATGTTGTTGCTGAGGTGAACAATACCCCGTGGGGTGAGCAGCACTGTTATGTGCTGAAATGCCCTGAAAATACAGTGTTGGGCGAAAAAAATTTTGAGTTCGACAAGGTTTTTCACGTGTCGCCCTTTATGAAGATGAATCAACGCTATCACTGGCAGTTTTCACAGCCGGACAACGGCTTGCAGGTGACAATGCGCTCGTTTGAAGACGGCCGCTTAATATTTTCTGCCAACCTAACGATGCAATCCAAACAGATCACAAGCCGGAATTTGGCGCTTTGTCTCCTGCGTTTTCCATTAATGACCGCTCGTGTCGTAGCCGCAATTTACTGGCAGGCAATGCGACTGTGGCTAAAACGTATCCCGTTTGTGCCGCATCCTAAATCAACTACTCAATAGCATTTGTGATGATGAGTGATAACGCAAGAACACTTTTGGAATCTTCGAATGAGGCGGAACCTTCGTGGTTTCAGCAACAATGCCGGCGCATGTTGTTTCGTAAGCTGTCAGATCTGCACGGTCGATTGGTGATTGAAGAGGGAGGGGTTTCGCATTCATTTGGTGACGATACTGGAGTGAGTGCTCACATTGAGGTCAAAGATCCCAATTTTTTTTCCGAGATTGCCTTGCGCGGTAGCCTGGGCGCCGCTAAAGCGTGGATGGATGGAACGTGGTCCAGTCAAGATTTAACACCGGTGTTCGCGATTCTGGCCCAGAATCCAGAGCTCACTGACGGTTTTGATCGGGGATGGTCTCAAGTCGCAGCACGAGCCGCGAGCCGGTTTCATGAAAAACGACGTAACTCCCCCGGTGGCAGTCGACGAAATATCTCTGATCACTATGATCTTGGTAATGCGCTGTTTGATCTGTTTCTGGATCGATCAATGAATTACTCCAGCGCATTTTTCCAGTCAGGCCATGACTCACTTGATACCGCCGGGCAAAACAAATTAGAGCGGATTTGCAACAAGCTCTCGCTTGACGCTTCCCATCACGTGCTTGAGGTCGGCTGCGGATGGGGCGGGTTCGCGATTCATGCGGCCTCTCGATTTGGATGTCGAGTGACGGGTATTACGATTTCGCAAGAACAATTTGAGTTCGCAAAAGCAAAAGTGATTGAGGCTGGCTTGACAGAGAAAATTGAGATTCTGCTTTGCGATTACCGGGATCATCAAGGTCAATATGATCGTGTGGTTTCGATTGAGATGATAGAGGCGGTGGGACAGGAATTTTTGGGCGATTATTTTTTGAAAATTCAATCGTTTTTAAAGGATAACGGCGCCGCTTTGTTGCAGGCGATCACAATGCCTGATCAGCGATATGCGCAATACCTCAAAGGCTGTGATTTTATTCAGCGTTATATATTCCCCGGGAGTTGTGTGCCATCTTTAGGCGCGATCAATGAGGCCGTTCGTCAGCGTACTGATCTCAAAATGGTGGATCTTGAGGATATCGCACCTCATTACGCAGAAACGTTGCGTCGCTGGCGGGACAATTTTAATGCGCACCGCGAAGACATCCGGGCCTTGGGCTACCCTGAGCGTTTCATTCGACTGTGGAATTATTACTTCTGCTACTGCGAGGCTGGGTTTGACGAGCGTTATTTATCCGATCTTCAAATCGTACTGACCCGTCCAAAATGGCGGGGTGAAGTCCCCCGCCGCTTGGGTAACGGGAGTTCGTTTTGAGTCGCACTGTCATTGTTAATTTTGTTGCTTTTCAGGCGGCGTGGTTTATTGCAGTGCTCGGTGCAGCCTGGGGTTATCCCTGGATTGGCCCGTTTGCTGTTGTGGCCTGGATAGCCGCTTTTTGGGTTTGGCATCCTTCAGCCCGAGATGACGTGGTGTTATTGGTAGGCGCCGGCTTGATTGGATTTGCGGTGGACTCTGTATCGGTGCTGGCCGGCGTGATCAGCTTTCCTCAGGCTGCCGGTCCCGGGTTTCCAACCACCATCTGGATGATTGCGCTCTGGATTAATTTTGCAGCTTCGATCAGACACAGTCTCAACTGGATTCGCGGTCGATACGCACTAGGTCTTTTGTTTGGCGGCATTGGTGGACCGTTAGCCTATCTTGCGGGCGAGAAGATGGGGGCGCTTGTGATTTATTCGCCCTTTGGTGTGGTGCTTGCCTGGATTGTTGCGATGCCGCTTATTCTATTGCTAGAACAAACGTCAGACCGAAGTCTTTCGCGTCAAGCAGCGTCGACTGAGCGTTATTCTTGGGATAAGGATGAGGAGAAATTATGAGCGTGTTTTCGCAATTCGCTTTTTGGGCAGTGGACTCAGGCTATGTGCCTGATCTCGTCATTCGGGCAGGAATACGGGCACTTTGTAGGCAACGACTGAAAGACATCAGCGTGTCAGATGAGCATCTGCCTCAACGTTTGCAGGGATTTATCCAAGATCTCGATCGGGCGCCTGTCGCCCCTCTTGTAGAGAAAGCAAACGAGCAACATTATGAGGTGCCAGCGCGATTTTTCGAGTGCGTATTAGGCGCTCATCTTAAGTACAGCAGTGCGCATTGGGATGGTGTCAATGCTTTGGATGATGCCGAAGCGCAGGCATTGGCTTTGTCTTGCGATCACGCCGGTCTCGAAGATGGGCAGGACGTATTGGAGCTTGGCTGTGGTTGGGGTTCGCTAACGCTTTGGATGGCAGCCGCCTATCCGAATTCCAAAATAACGGCGGTCTCGAATTCTGCGTCTCAACGGGAATTTATTGAATCCCGGGCAGGCGAGCAGAAGTTAACAAACCTTCAGGTGATTACAGCGGATATCAACCATCTGGTGTTGGATCAGAGTTTTGATCGCGTGGTCTCAGTTGAGATGTTTGAGCATCTTCGAAACTATCGCGAGATTTTTGATCGGGTAGGGGCGTGGCTGAAACCTGAAGGACGGTTTTTTATGCATATTTTTTGTCATAAGACGATCCCTTATTTTTTTGAGGATAATGATGGATCAGATTGGATGAGCCGTCATTTTTTTTCAGGCGGAATGATGCCGAGTGCAGACCTCCCATTGAAATTCCAAGATTCGCTTTGCTTTGAACAAAGATGGGACTGGAGCGGCGTTGAATACCAGAAAACGTCAGAGGCTTGGCTTGGTAAATTAGACGCGGCTCATGATGACGTCTTTGATATTTTTTCTGAAACTTACGGGAGAGCGAACGCGAAGATGTGGGTGAACCGTTGGCGCGTATTTTTTATGGCATGTGCCGAGTTATTCGGAATGCACGGAGGAGATGAATGGCGGGTTTGTCATTATCTTTTTAATAAACGTTGAGGATATCGAGTGAAACGAATTTTTGGTCGCAAGCGCGCGTTAATAGCAGTACTTATGGCGGCAGTCGGAACTACCGCATGTTCTTTTCATGCCATGGCCGTTGAGCCACTTAAGCCCGTTGATTATGTGGACCTGGAGCGCTTTATGGGGCCGTGGTATGTAATCTCGTCGACGCCTACCTTTATCGATAAAGAAAGTTTTAACGCGATTGAGGAGTACACCTTAACTGGCGATGGCACGATTCAAACAAAATTTTCATTCTTTGACGGTGGTTTTGATGGACCGCTAAAAACCTATCATCCCAAGGGTTTTGTCAAGGAAGATGGCTCAAACGCCGTGTGGGGTATGCAGTTTGTTTGGCCGATAAAAGCGGATTATCAGATCGTTTATCTCAATGACGACTACTCCCGTGTCATTGTCGCCCGCGAAAAACGAGATCTGGTATGGCTAATGGCGAGGGAGCCATCGATCCCGGACGATGAGTATCAGGCGCTGTTAGCTCAAATTGTCGCTCTGGGTTACGAGGCGTCCAGTTTGCGCCTGACGCCTCAGAAATGGGATTAGCTCTAGCTGGTGAAAAAAGCAGGGTCAGCTGATAAAAGCCTTTTTTTGGTCCTTCCCGGACAGTGCTTTTCGATTCGAGAGTTAAAGCCCTGGCTGGATTGCACTTTTATTCTGTCTGAGTGCAGCTTTACGGTTGTCGGAGAGACACATCATCAACTCAAAATGGTGATGATGCTGGCGTCATTACGTGAGTACGCGGACACCCTCCGAGCCGCAGGGGCGCATGTTTGTTATTACCCTCTTGATGGACCGGAAGGTGATACGTTTTTAAAGCAAATGAATCGAGCGATGAAAGAGGCCGGCAGTAAGGACCTTATTCATTTTGAGATTGAAGACCAACCGGCGGCCCAGGAAGTAAGTGATTGCGCAAATTATTTAGGATTAACAACCAGGATACTGCCCAGTCCAATTTTTCTTTGCTCTCGGGAGGGGTTCGCTGACTATTTGGCAAAAGAATCCCGTCCTCGAATGGTCAGTTTTTATCGTCAGCAACGGGTTCGTTTGGGCATGTTGGTTGATGAAAATGGCGCGCCAACCGGTGGTCAATGGAGCCTCGATGCCGAGAATCGGCGACCGTTAGCGAAGGAGGTTGAGCCTCCATTGCCCAGTTTCCCACGCCCGAGTCAGTCCACCCAGCGGGTGATGCGTTTGGTTGCGGAGCGTTTTGCGACTTATCCTGGTGATGCCAGTCGATATCAATACCCCGTTAACCATCGTCAAGCGAAGCGCTGGTTGGACTCATTTATAAAAGAGCGCCTCAACCTGTTTGGTGACTTTGAAGACGCGCTCACCACCCGTTCGGATGTTGTTTTTCACTCTTTAATTTCGCCCTTAATGAACTTCGGGTTGCTCGACCCCCGACAAGTCTTGGCGGCAGTATTTAGGTTTCATCAAAAACAGTCAGTGCCGCTGAATAGTTTGGAAGGCTTCGTTCGACAGGTGATTGGTTGGAGAGAGTTTGTGAGAGGCATCTATCATAATTTTGGTGATGAACAACGAAGCGGTAATTTCTTCGGCCATTCCTCGGGACTTACCGATGATTGGTATAAGGGGACGACGGGTATTGACCCCTTGGATCACGTCATCCAAAAGACTCAATCTATGGGTTGGGCGCACCACATCGAACGTTTAATGGTGGTTGGCAATCTGATGAATCTGGCTCGTATTCATCCACAAGCGGTTCATCAATGGTTTATGGAAATGTACGTTGACTCGGCTCACTGGGTCATGGGCCCTAATGTCTATGGAATGGCGCTTTTTAGCGATGGCGGGATTTTTGCGACAAAGCCCTATATTTGCGGTTCGAGCTATATCCGAAAAATGGGCGACTACGGAAAAGGAGACTGGTGTGATGTGGTCGACGGCCTTTATTGGCGTTTTGTACATGACCATCAGGCGTATCTGGCAAAAAATCATCGAACGGCGATGATGCCGAGAAACCTGGCACGATTGAAGGCCGATCGTCGCGAGACTATTTTTAGCGCGGCAGATGATTTTCTGAAGCGAAAAACGGTTATCCAGTCCGACTGACATCCCAGGAGATACGCTTCGAGGCGCGCAAAACCAAGGCAATACAAGGACTTTTTTATTAGGATCGAAAGATCAGGATAACCATGGTTTCAGTTATTGATCAGGTTGATCAGGGCAAAACTTGCATAAGGTAGACTACCTTCAGTTTTAAATTCATCAAACCAAATTACAAACTCATATGGCTAATCGTTTCACTACATTTCTTTTATTATTTTTAGTTAGCACCGCCGCATTTGCTCAGTCTATTCCCCAGCAGGTGATCGATAAGGCCGCGACTCTTATTCCGAATACATTGCCGGACTCGGTTGAGGCTACACCAGTGTCTGGCTTATATCAGGTCAGTTTTGGAATGCAGGTTGTTTACTTATTTGAAGACGGAAAGCATCTTCTCAGTGGTGATCTGATCAATTTGGAGGCGGGCGCTAATCTCACAGAAGACGCTCGAAAATCTGGACGCAAGTCGGTCATTGATAGCCTTGATGAAGAGGGTATGGTGATTTTTACGCCTAGCGAGACCCAAAGCACAATTACGGTGTTTACGGATACTGAGTGTGGCTACTGCGTACGTTTGCATCAAGAGCTACAGCAGGTGTTAGCGGGTGGAGTTCGAGTTCGGTACCTGGGCTATCCGCGGGCCGGATTGGGTTCGGATTCTCACAAGACATTAGTGTCGGTCTGGTGTGCCGAAGATTCCCAGGATGCTATGAATGACGCCAAAAGCGGGCAGCGGGTCGAGCCGGTGGTTTGTGAAACGCCGATTGAGCAACACATGCAGGCCGCCGAGGCGGTTGGTGTTCGAGGCACCCCGACCATAGTGCTACAAGATGGCAAGCTGATTCCGGGCTATGTTCCTGCCGGTGAGTTAATTCCAATGGCCAATGCTGCGGCGCTTAATTAGTTTGTATATGCGTTATATCAGGCGCCTTGGCTTTGCAGGGGTCGTTTTGGCTGCGATGTTGTTTTTGGGCCTGAATAGTCCGATTGCTTCAGCCGGGCAAGCACTTACCCCTATTAATAACGAATTAATTTTTCGACCCGAGCTCGCGTTGGTAAATATGCAAGGTGAGCGACGACACCTTGAGGATTACAAGGGAAGCGTTTTGCTGGTTAACTTTTGGGCAACCTGGTGCCCGCCTTGCGTTAAGGAGTTGCCCTCAATTGCCACGGCGCGAAAACTACTTTCTGATGAAGCGTTTGAAGTTTTAGCGATTAATGTGGGCGAAGATAAGGTGCAAATCGAGCGCTTTTTGCGCACTCGTCTTGGCGGCGTTTCGAATCTAGAGGTATTAATTGACGATAACCTGGTGGCGGTAAAAGACTGGAAGGTTCGCGCATTACCGACGACCTATATTGTTGATCACACCGGTCGGGTTGTTTATTCCGCCACCGGCGAGCATGATTTTTCAGACTCTGCGGTTATTGATAAAATTCGCGAGTTGATTCGGACGATTCCGGGTTAACCCTTCTTCCCCATAAATTACTGTTAACTTGATGAGATCGATCCGATTCTTGATTCCCTTGCTGCTATTTGCGGTGATCGGGGGATTTCTTGCCGCCGGGCTAAAACTGGATCCCAGGGAAGTCCCTTCCCCATTAATTGATAAGCCAGCGCCTGCGTTTAGTTTGCCCCAGCTGTTGAAAATGGATGGCTCAATTGACACAGCGGACCTAAAAGGAGAAGTTTGGATACTGAACGTATGGGCTTCTTGGTGTGTGGCGTGTCGGGCTGAACATTCGCTATTGAATCAGTTTGCCGCTCGCCAGCTGGTGCGATTAGTGGGCCTGAACTATAAAGATGCGCCATCTGATGCACGTTCGTGGTTGCGGGAACTTGGTAACCCTTACGATATCGTCGCGGTCGACCGAGATGGCAAGGTGGGGATTGATTGGGGGGTATACGGGGTGCCGGAGACTTTTGTCATAGACCAATCAGGTTTGATTCGATACAAGCATATTGGACCGCTTGATTTTAAATCTATAGAAGAGAATATTTTGCCTTTAATACAGCAACTTAAAGGTTAAATAGTATGTACGCGATTAAGATCGCCAGGTTATGACATAATCGCCGGTCGTTTTCTGTCGCAAACCCGAAACTATGACTCAACTGAAGCTCGGCGTTCCCAAGGGAAGTCTGGAAGAGGCGACGATTGCCTTGTTTCGTCAGGCAGGCTGGCAAATTCAGCCCCGATCCCGAAATTATTTCCCAACCATTGATGATCCGGAAATCTCCTGTGCGCTGGTGCGCTCGCAGGAAATGGCGACTTATGTGTCCAAAGGGGTCCTCGATGTTGGTTTGACAGGCCTTGACTGGATTCTGGATAGTGGCGCGCAGGTTGAAGAGGTCTGTGACCTTATTTATTCGAAAAGCTCCGATCAGCCGTGTCGATGGGTACTGGTTGTTCCACAGGACTCGGATATTCAACGTATTGAGGATTTACAGGGTAAACGGGTTGCAACCGAGCTTGTCAATTTTACCCGCAGTTATATGCAGGATCGCGGTATTGACTGTGAGGTTGAATTTTCATGGGGTGCGACTGAAGCCAAAGCAGTAGAGGGCCTGGTTGATGCCGTAGTCGAAATCACCGAGACCGGCAGCACAATCCGAGCGCACGGGCTGCGGATTGTTTGCGACCTTCTGCACACTCACACCCGCTTGATCGCCAGTCCGGCCGCACTGGCGGATCCTTGGAAAAAACAAAAAATTGAAGATATTGCGCTACTGCTTCAAGCGTCGCTGGCGGCCCATCAAAAAGTCGCTCTCAAGATGAACGCACCGAAGGCTAAACTTGGCGAAATTACCGCTTTGCTGCCAAGCCTTCATGCCCCTACGGTGAGTGACTTAGCCGATACGGATTGGGTCGCGCTTGAGACGGTTGTCGATCGTGATCGGGTTCGTTCGTTGATCCCTGACCTTCGCAAGCGCGGTGCTGAGGGGATTCTTGAATACGAGCTGCGGAAAATAATCTAATCGCCACATAATCAGTTTCACGACTCTGATAAAGGGATCAAGGAAAGCAGGCATGTATATTGATTTTGGGAAAATGACCGCCCAGCAGGTCTACATTACGATGACTCAGACAATCGTTCCCCGACCGATTGCCTGGGTGCTGTCCGAGAATCCCGATCAGAGTCTGAACCTGGCGCCGTACTCTTATTTCAACGCAGTTTGCAGTGATCCACCGTTACTCATGATTTCAGCTGGAGTGAAGCCCGATGGGGCTACGAAGGATACACGCGACAACATTAGGGACCGAAAAGAGTTTGTCGTCCATATCGCAAGCCTTGACCAGCTTGATGAGATGAATGCCTCGTCCGCGAACTTTGCCCCCGGTGTATCAGAAATTGAAGCCCTAGGACTTGAGACGGAAAAATTTGAGGGATCACGTCTTCCCCGACTGTCCGGTGCGAAAGTCGCTTTTGCCTGCAGCGTTTACGATATTCAAACTCTTGGCGATTCCTTGCAATCTTTAATTTTGGGCGAGGTTAACGGGGTTTTTGTCGACGACGAGGCAATCGCGGAAGATGAGAAAGGGCGTTCCAAGATCCTTGCTGACAAGATCAATCCGATTGGTCGACTGGGTGCCAGCGAGTATGTCAGTTTTGGTGAGATTTTGACTCGTCGTCGCCCGGATTGATGACGTACGCCATAATCTTCTGCCGAGGTCTCTGCGCTTAATCTGGTTCTGAAAATTTGCGAACCACGTTGATCTCGGCGTTTTTGATGTTGGCTCTATCGGTGAGCCAGTTTTCAGAAATCAAGACGGTTCGCGATCTCACGATCTATGTTTTTTGGAAGGTCCTGATCAGATTTCCACGAAGGGGTCAAAGAGGCGCAAAATAACGCCCAATTCGAGAGCAATAAGGTTCTAACGCTAAACGCCAAATTAGTGATATGTTCGAGGGGCACATGCGTGATTTATCTATCGCGGTATTTAAACATTTGGGGCTAACTCACTGATCATAAACAGCAACTCACACACCGATTGGAGCCAAGAGTTTTATGGTTGTTCACAGATCAGTTGATGCTGAGTACTTTGACCTTCACAGAGAAGATGAATCTCCTATAGGGCGGCTAAGCACACGTAAGTAGTTGAAAAAATGTTCGAAATTATATGCCTAAAAAATAGGCAAACTATAAAAAGTTATCTCAGGCCCCGAAAAAAGTTTTGGGATGATCTAGTTGTACACAAAGTTATCCACAGAATATGTGCGCAAACCGAAAACCTTACTAACTCTCAATTATTTAGGCGCGACAACTTGAGTGTGTCAAAAGCAGTTAGCGGTAAATTACTCATCAAGCGAACTTCTAATTAATGGCATCAGAAGGGAAGATTCTTCGAATCGCTTTGCCTGTGAAACTGCGGCGATTGTTTGACTACAAGGTTGAAGAAGGACGAGCAGTGCCCCAGCTGGGAAGTCGAGTGCTTGTTCCCCTTCAAAAGCGTTTTGTTGTTGGAATTGTTTGTGATGTTTCCAACACAAGTTTGCTTCCAGATTCTAAACTTCGTCCGATACGTAAAACGCTTGATTCTGAAGCCGCGCTAACGCCGGAGTTATTTGATCTCCTAAATTGGGCGTCCCGGTACTATCACCATCCAATCGGCGAAGTGATGCAGGCGGCCTTGCCAACCAAGTTACGGCAGGATTGTGCGATTGAGCCTGTCGTGCCAAAGCATTATCGTGTTCGAAAAGAAGGTTTAAGCGCACTAAGTCAGATTCCGGCGAGATCTCACATTCAAAAGCGGGTGATTGAACTGCTGGCGAATGCGGGCCCTGATAGCTTGTCGGCTCGTGATATTGCCGAACACGTCTCATCGGGCGCGTCTACGGCACTTGCGCGCCTCGTAAAGTTGGACTGGATAGAGATTTGTGATCCTCCGGTGTTACCGAACGTTGAGGCGAGGTCGAGCATTGAGCTCAATTGTGAGCAGCTTGAGTCTTCTAACACTATCGCCCGTTCGCTGGGGTCTTATGCGCCGCATCTTCTGGAAGGTGTCACGGGTAGCGGTAAGACCGAGGTTTATCTCGATTGCGTAAAAAAAGTAGTGGCTGACGGTAAGCAGGCACTGGTTCTGGTTCCGGAGATTTCGCTAACCCCTCAACTTGTTGAGCGTTTCAGCTCAAATATCTCTGGAGGATTAGCTGTTTTTCATTCGGGTCTTACGGCGTTTCAGCGGCATCAGTCATGGTGGAGATGCCGCCAGGGCGCGGCTTCGGTCATTTTGGGTACGCGATCAGCAATATTTGCGCCGTTTTGTCGACTTGGCCTTATCGTGGTTGATGAGGAGCATGATCTATCTTATAAGCAAAAGGAAGGCTTTCGTTATAGCGCTCGCGATGTCGCGGTAAAACGCGCACAAATGGCCAAGATACCGATTGTTCTCGGCTCTGCGACGCCATCGCTAGAAAGTCTTGCTAATGCGGCTGCTGGACGATATCAGCACCTGAGACTCTCAACGCGTCCCGGGGGTAGCCAGATGCCGAGGGTCGCGGTGGTAGATGTCAATCATCAGTCGATAAACGAAGGTCTTTCTGCTGCGGTTGTTGAGGCACTTAAAGATTGCCTTGCAAAAAAAGAACAAAGCATTGTTTTTGTAAACCGAAGGGGTTTTGCACCTGTTGTCAGTTGCTCCGCATGTGGCTGGCAGGCAATGTGTCAGCGCTGTGACGCGAGGCTTACGCTTCACCGTCGATCTCAAAGACTGATTTGCCATCATTGCGGGAGCCAATCCCGCTCTCCTGAAGTCTGCCCCGAGTGCACGAGTTCAAATTTATTCTTTTCCGGAGACGGCACTCAGCGCGTTCAGGAGGCTTTGGCCCAAATTTTTCCAGCGGCCAGAGTGGCTCGATTGGATAGTGATATCACCGCTTCACCCCACCGCCTTACTGAGATTCTTACCGCAGTAAATGAGCGACAAATTGATATTCTGGTCGGGACTCAAATGCTCTCAAAGGGCCATGACTTCGAGGGCGTGACCCTTGTTTGTGTTCTCTCAGCTGACCAGAGCCTATACAGCGTGGATTTTCGGGGTCCTGAACGGCTATTTCAGCAGTTGATTCAGGTGTCGGGGCGTGCGGGTCGGCGTAAGCGCCGTGGAGATGTGTTGATACAAACTGCGCATCCGACTAGCGAAGTGCTCTCGCGCGTCGTGCAACATGATTTTGATGGTTTTGCGAAAACAATTCTGACGGAGCGTCAGCAGGCAGGCTATCCGCCATTTGCTCGCTTTGCGCTGCTTAGGGCTGAGTCGCCAAAGCCCGAGGCACCGATGTCCTTTCTTCGGCGCGCTCTTTCAGCGTCTCGGACCGTAGCCGAAATCGAGTCGGTAGAGGTGTTTGACCCGATTCCGTCTCCTATGGAGCGTCGGGCAGGTCGTTTTCGGGCGCAGCTTCTGATGAAGAGTGTGAATGAGAAAGCATTTCATTTATTCCTTGATGAATGGATTGCAATACTTGAGTCCTTGCCAGAGTCTTCCCGTGTTCGGTGGTCTGTGGATATTGATCCTCAGGACATGTATTAATCAGCTTCCCTTTTATTCAGCGCATCGAAAAAGATTTCCTAGTTTAAAAAAAGACGGCAAAATTGGAGATCTATTTGCCGCACTTGGAGGACTCACGATGAGTACAGTTGTCGGATGGGATAAAGTGAAAGGTCCTGTAGAAACGGCTTACACGTTGCCGCCATCTTGCTATTTTTCACCCGATGTATATGCATCTGAGCGCAAGCGGATTTTTTCAGGTGGTTGGGTGAGTTTTGGAAGAGCCGAGGATCTGGGTAATGCGGGTGAGTATTTCGCATCGATGGTTGCTGATACGCCACTAGTTGCTGTCCGAGGAGATGATGGAGAAATTCGCGTGTTCGCAAATACCTGTAGGCACCGCGGGATGCAACTTTTATCTGAAGGTCGAGGATGCGTTCGACAAATCGCCTGCCCGTTTCACGGCTGGGGATACGCTCTTGATGGCGCCTTGACAGCCGCGCCGCGGATGAAATCATCAATAGATTTTGATAAGTCGGATTTTGGTTTGATTCAGATCTCAAGCGCTGTCCGAGAAGGATTCATATTTGTTAATCTCGATGGGGCGGCCGGCTACGTTGATGACTGGCTAAGCGGTTTTTCTGATTTACATCAACCCTGGAATCTTGAAGCTTTAAGAACGGCGAGCCGGCGCGAATTTACAGTGCAGTGCAATTGGAAACTTTTTCTTGAAGTTTTTAATGAGTACTATCATTTGAAGAAAGTTCATCCAGGGACATTTGGCTCGCTTTATCAGGATCCTGATCCGCCCGAGCCTGTGACAGGTTGTTTCGTGAGCCAGTTTGGGGAGCATGTCAAAAAGGGAAGTGTCGGCGTGCTCGCGAAAGATCACAATGAATTACCTTTGCTGCCAGGTTTAACCGGTCGTCTTTCTAATGGGACGCGTTATTCCTGGATCTACCCTAATCTTAGCTTTGCCGCATCCCGCGACGCCGTTTGGATGCTGGAGGTTACGCCTATTGGTCCCGCCGAGACCCAGGTCCGTATGCGGTTAATGTTTGATGCGGATGTAATGCAATCGAGAGGTTTTGCAGAGAAGCTTTCGATCTATGAGGAACGAATGCAAATCGGGATGGCAGAAGATATTGTGGTCTTGGAAGCCCAACAAATTGGAGTATCCTCTCAATTCGCCCAACAAGGTCGTTTTTGCCCTGAGCTCGAGCCCAGTGTTCACGCCTTTCAAAAATGGTATGCCAAGCGAATGTCTGCCGTCAGTTAGGAAAACGCAATAAGAAACTAGGGCCGATGCGCAAGTGCGAGATACTCGGATGACTGAATTTCTATTAATCGACTTGCAGTACGCTTAAAGTCATCTTTTAATCGTGTGCCGCGATAAAGCCTGTTTGGCGCTGACTTGGCTACAATAAATATATTGACCTTTCGGTCGTACAACTCATCGATTAAATCGATAAAACGCCGCGCGGCATTATCATCTTCCTCCGTGAGTATCGGTACCTCACTTAACAATAGCGTGTGGAAAGTCTTTGAGAGTTCAACGTAATCCGATTTGGAGCGAGTGCCGCCACACAAGGCTTCAAAGTCAAACCAGATGACTCCCTTCCCCACCCCTTTAACGAATATTTCTCGATTATTGATGGAAACGGTCTTGGCCGGATAAACCGATTGAGGATCAATGTTGATGAGTAAATTCAACATTTTTTCGACAGACTGATGATCATCTAAAACGTCATAAGCAGGCTGAAGGCTAATTTTTTCGAGCCGGTGATCCCGATTCCCTTTAACCTGAATCACTTTTGTACTGGATTCGATCAGGGAGATGGTGGGTAAAAAGTAATCACGTTGCAGGCCATCAGCATACAGTGCGGAGGGGGGCGTGTTCGACGTCATAATCAGGACGACTTTATTTTGAACAAGAGCGTGAAGCAGTTCAGAAAGAATCATGGCATCACCGATATCGGAGACATGAAACTCATCCAGTCCCAATATTTGAACGTGCTGCGCAATTTCTTTCCCGACCTGTTGGAGGGGATCTGACGTTTTAAGGCGAGCCTTCTTCAGACGCTTATGGACGTCCAGCATGAATCGATGGAAGTGTGTGCGTTGAATCTCAAAACCAGAGAGTTCATCGAGCACGGCATCCATCATCACAGTCTTTCCACGACCCACTGAACCCCAAAGATAGATGCCCTGGAATTGAGATTGAACTTTTCTATGAAATTTTGAACGAATCAGGTCAAGAAGGCTGGCGTCTCGTTTTCTACCTCTTTCGAGTCCTTGTGTAATTTGCTCAAGTGCACCAGCGCAGGCATTTAACGCAAGGATCTGGTTCTCATCCGCTTCTGAGTTGGTACCGGTAAGCTTTTCGAGGAATTGAGCGCGAAGACTCTGATTAACCTTCAAAATATGAACCTAGTCGCGATTTGTGTTCTTGCAAAGTTGAGCCGTCAGTATCTCAAAGCTCTCCAGACTCTCAAATTCTGCGGTATCCACCACGCCTTTTGTTGAGTCCGGATTACAGATTGCCAGTAGATGTTGAATGCCATAGTCGCACGCCGCGCGCAAGACGCTTAAATTGTCATCAATAAACAGCGTCCGATGAGGATCGAACTTTTCAAGCTGGGCGAGGTTGTTCCAGAACTGTTGATGCTCTTTTGGATATCCGATTTCATGGGAGCTGATGATTCGATCAAATCGATCAGAAATTTGGGTCTGTTCCATTTTTAGCGCAATAGTTTCAGGGTGAGCATTGGTTGCCATAATGACCCGATGCCTACTTTTACTAAGCTCAGACAAAAATTCTTCTGTGCTCGGTCTTACTCGGATGAGATCCCGCATTTCTTTTTTCAATACAATGATTTCAAGATCAAGTTGCTCGCTCCAGAAGTCGATGCAGTACCAGTCAAGCGTGCCTTGAAGAGATTGCATCAACGCGGTTAGATCTGATTTGGCTTTTTCAGCTGGCAGTTTGTGCTGCTTTGCGTAGCGTGCTGGGATGAACTCGGTCCAAAAAAAATTATCGAACCGAAGGTCAAGCAGGGTGCCGTCGAGATCGAGAAAGACGCTGTCGATTTGTTGCCAGTCAACCATTGGGAAATTAGAGTTGTTTTTTGTGATTTCGGGTGATGAGGGCTTAGCGCAATATATCGTAGCGGACATGGAAAATCCTATGTTTGCGCATGTTCGATGCGCAGATATCCAAGTCATGAAGTCCAGTACCATGAGATAATTGACCCCAGCTCGGAACTCACCGTTGGCTTCCAGATATCTTTATGAGTGAAGACCCTAAAATTCAAAATATAGAAGTACTGGCAAGTACCCGTCTTTTTTCAATTGAAAGCGTGGATCTTCATTTTGCCAATGGTGAGGCGCGAACGTTTGAAAGGCTGATGAGCACAGGCCAGGGCGCGGTAATGGTGGTTCCGTTAATCGAAAATGATCAGTTGTTGCTGATTCGTGAGTTTGCAGTTGGAATGGAGCGATACGAACTCGGGTTTGTTAAGGGAAGGATCGATAACGGAGAAGCGCCTGAAGCGGCCGCGAGACGAGAATTGCGAGAGGAGACAGGATTTGATGCAAAGTCTTTTAAGCGCCTCGCGACTGTTGGGCTAACACCTGCTTATTCAAACTATCAGACCCATATCTTTCTGGCAGATGAGCTCTTTAGCGCACCGTTGCCCGGCGATGAGCCAGAAGCGCCTGAAAAAATTTCATGGCCACTTGCGGATCTTGATGTGCTTCGGCGACAAGAAAATTTTGCAGATTCAAGAAGCGTCCTTGCCACTTTTTTAATTGCAGAAGAGTTAATTAATGAATAAATCAGATGTTGTAGCCGTAGAGCCAGTGATAGCACTTGCTAAGGCAGCGGGTGAAGTGATTCTCGACGTGTATGAAAAAGAATATGAGATTATCCAGAAAGCAGATGGCTCACCGGTGACGACTGCCGATCATCGGGCACATCATGTGATTGTTGAGGGCTTGAAGAACTTGACACCAGACATTCCAATTGTCTCTGAGGAGTCAGATGATCTTGATGACCTTACTCGGTTGGAAAGTGATCGGGTATGGCTCGTGGATCCTCTCGATGGCACCAAAGAGTTTATTAGTCGCAACGGGGAATTTACCGTGAATATCGGGTTGTCAGAAAAAGGCCGCCCTGTTTTGGGTGTTGTCTATTGTCCTTATCTTGATGTTTGTTATTTTGCGGCAGAAGGACAAGGCGCGTGGCGGCAAAAGGGCGCCGGAACACCTGAAGAAATGTCGGTGACGGCGTACGATCCTAAATCGCCGCGGATGGTTGCAAGTCGTTCTCACTCGGGGAAGCCCGTCGAGTTCTTTCGTGAGCGACTGGCTGAATTTAGTGGCTGCCAGCCTCAGATTGTGAGCATGGGCAGCGCGTTGAAGGTTTGCGTGCTTGCGCAGGGCGACGCCGATGTTTATCCAAGACTCGCTCCAACATCCGAGTGGGATACCTGTGCATCACATTGCATTTTGGATGAAGCGGGTGGACAACTTCTGGACTGTAACGGACTCGTCCTACGGTACAACAAAGAAAATATTCTAAACCCCTGGTTTGTTGCTATTGCTGATGCTGAAATCGACTGGCTGTCTTTTTGTCCCGCGGATCATGACGAATAAATTTTATCGATTGACCGGGCGTCGGTTAGTCGGCTATTACAGCCTTATCCTTAATATGTCTTTGCCAAAAGAACTCATTTCGTGACCCTAGAACGTCGTTTACGATTTACTAAAATGCACTCTCTGGGCAATGACTTTGTCATGCTCAACGGTATTGATGAGTCCATCGAGTTAAGCGTCGAACAAGCTAGGCAGCTAGCAGATCGTCATCATGGTGTTGGGTGTGACCAGATAATCCTGGTGCAGCCTGCCGATGGGGAGGCAGATTTTCTGATGCGTGTTTTTAACACCGATGGCAGTGAGTCAGGTCAGTGCGGTAATGGGGCAAGATGCTTGGGCGAGTTTCTTCGGGACCAGGGATTGACCTCGCGAGAGTCGATTCACATTCAAACCCACAGCACTCAATTCAAACTCAAGATGCAAGAGAAAGGTGTAGTAAGCGCAGCACTCGATGCACCCAATTTCGAGCCGCGCGACATTCCACTTATCTCCCAGAGTCAGCAAGACTATTACGATCTTGAAATTAAGGATCAATCTTTTCGGGTAGGCGCTGTTTCGATGGGTAATCCCCACGCCGTAATGCTAGTTGATGATGTAAGTATTGCGCCGGTTGCCGAGATTGGATCGGCAATCGAATGCCACGCTGCTTTTCCCGAGAACGCCAACGTTGGATTTTTAGAGATTGCCGATCGAGATCAACTGCGATTGCGGGTCTGGGAACGGGGTGTTGGTGAGACACTTGCGTGCGGTAGTGGCGCCTGTGCCGCAGTGGCTGTGGCACACCGTTGGGGCAGAATCGAGGAGTCGGTGACGGTTACTCTCCCTGGCGGAAGACTAACAATGTCTTGGCCAGGCAGCGGACCTGTTTGGATGACTGGCCCAACGACAACTGTTTTTCAAGGGGTTTGGGGTCTCGACTGATATGAATCCTGTCGATTCAAAACAAAAAAGCGACGTCATGGGGTTCACAGAGGCTGAGGTCTCTGATTTTTTACGCGCCCACCCTGATTTTTTCGAACGTCATTTGGCGTTATTAACCGAGCTTGTTATTCCTCACTCTGCACGAGGGCGGACGGTATCTTTGCTTGAGCGCCAGGTGGTTGCGCTGAGAGATCAATTAACCATCGAGCGAAAAAATCTTAAGGGACTGGTTAATGCCGCCCTAGATAACACCCGGCTACAACAGCGATTACAAAAATGTTTTGAATTAATTGCGAGATGCGACGATCTCCAACTGTTGCTCGAAACACTGCCGAGCCTTTTGCAGGCAGAGTTTGATCTGGGGGGTGTGGATATTCGACTGCTGGATGGGAAAATGTGGCCAGCGCTTTCTGTTGAGCATATGATTTCACGCGACGATAGTCGAACTGAGGCGCTCATTAAACGACTCGCGGGCAAGCGATGCTTAATTGAGGCTCCAGTCTCTGATCTTTTGATTTCATTACTCAAAAATGACACTTTTCCCCATCCGGGGTCTTGCGCTGTTTTGCCGATGCTGACCGCGGAGCACTCATTGATCGGTTGGATTGTTTTAGTCGCCGAGAATCGGGACCACTATCGACCTGATATGGATACTGTTCTGCTCGAGGGGCTCGGTGGCCTTTTAAGCGCCACAACTCAGCGGTTTAGGTTAGCCTAGGCAGGCCCCGATGACTCCAATTCAACCCCTCATCGACCGTTTTCTTGATCATCTTAAGTTTGAGCGTCGCGTATCTGATCACACGGTATCAGCTTACCGTATTGATCTTCTTCGTCTTCAGGAATTTGCTGTGCAGCGAAAAATCCAGAACATCGCTCGATTGGCCCCACCCCAGGCCAGACTGTTTGCGGCCGGTCTCCGTCATTTGAATCTGTCGAGTCGATCAATTGCCCGCACGCTCTCAGCGACGCGGTCGTTTTACAAATTCTTAATTCGTGAGGGTGAAGGCAAGACAAACCCTTTTGAAGGTATTTCGACACCTCGTGGTGAGCGCAAGTTGCCTCGTACGCTGAATATTGAGCAAGCGGCGCAGTTAGTCATGATCACTCCTGATTCTGACTTAACCTTCCGTGACCGGGCTATCCTCGAACTACTGTACTCCTCAGGATTGCGTCTCTCCGAGATTGAACGCAGCAACGTCTGTGATATTGATCTTGCGGACAAGACAATGACGATCCTGGGGAAAGGTGGCAAGACCCGAATAGTGCCGGTAGGCCGGTATGCGATTACGGCGATTAAATCGTGGCTTCAGAGGCGACAAGCGCTGGTTTCTAATATTGAAGAGAAAGCGCTCTTTGTCAGCCGATTTGGCAACCGGTTGGGAGCGCGCGCGATCCAAAAAAGAGTTGAGTACTGGGCCAGGCGCCAAGGACTTGATCGATCCGTGCATCCGCATATGTTGCGACACTCTTTTGCAAGCCATCTGCTGGAGTCAAGCTCAGATTTAAGGGCGGTCCAGGAGTTATTGGGCCATTCTGATATCTCAACGACACAAGTCTATACCCATCTCGATTTTCAGCATCTCGCAAAAGTCTATGATAAGGCGCACCCGAGAGCTCGAAGACGAAAATAGGTTTTAACTTGTTTTCGGTACTTTGGATGTCGTTTGGCTGCAATCTGTTTTAAGTTTTGCGTTTTGGGTTGAAAGGCGGATCCAAATAGCGCTTCAACCGGTACCGACATGATTCTTAATAAGCTTAATTTATCGATAGATCAGGCGTAAAGCGCTGATATTTATGATAACATCGGCGCCGTCGTGGGCCCACAGGGGCCCTTAGTTTGGCGATTTAATGTCTATCTGGGAGTAGCCATGTCTTCTATTGCTCTGATTCCTGTTGTTTTGGGTGTCGTTGGTTTGCTAGCGGCATTTATAGTGTATCGGTCGGTTTTATCGTATTCGCCTGGCAGCGGGAAGGTTGTCGACATTGGCGAAAAGATTCATCGAGGCGCAATGGTGTTTATGCGTCGGGAGTATTCCTATCTCGCCATTTTTGTCATTGTGGTTGGCGCCCTGATTTTTATATCAGATCTCGGTTGGAAAACAGCAGTGGCTTTTTTCGTCGGCGCTCTCGCGTCTGCATCCGCTGGCTACATTGGGATGTACACCGCCACCAGGGCAAATGTTCGGACAACAACCGCTGCAGCCGAAAACGGTGCGTCGGCAGCGCTGACCGTCGCGTTTTTTGGCGGGTCAATCATGGGCCTTACAGTCGCGGCGATGGGTTTGCTGGGCCTCGGCGCACTTTATCTGGCTTTTGGAGGTGATCCCCATACGGCTCATGTGATTCATGGCTTTGGAATGGGAGCGTCATCCGTTGCACTTTTCTCCCGAGTCGGGGGCGGTATTTTCACCAAGAGCGCTGACGTTGGCGCTGATCTTGTGGGCAAGGTTGAAGCCGGCATTCCGGAAGATGATCCTCGTAACCCTGGTGTGATCGCAGACAATGTGGGTGACAATGTGGGTGATGTGGCCGGAATGGGCTCGGATATTTTCGAATCCTACTGTGGCGCTATTATTGCTTCAATCGCGATTGCCGCAACACTGACCCCCGAAGTCCTTGGCCTTCTTGCAAACGGCGATCAATCCAAGCTCATGTTTATGCCGCTCGCATTAGCATCGGTCGGTCTTTTGTGCTCGCTCGCAGGAATTGCGATCGTGAAGGGATCGTCCGGTAGCGCGCCTGATAAAGCGCTTCGAACCGGAACTATTGGATCAACCGTTATATTTATTATTGCTGCACTGGCTCTGGTTTACTGGTCAGATGTGAGTTTAAATATTTGGTGGGCAGTTGTTGTTGGCGCAGTCGGCGGTATCATCATTGGACTGGTGACTGAGTATTACACGGCAGGCAGTCCCGTCAGAAAGATCGCGGGTGCCGGAGAGACTGGACCGGCAACCGTGATGATCGCGGGCCTTTCGGTTGGTATGCAGTCGGTGGTTGTGCCGGTTTTGGTGTTGTGCGCCATTATTCTTGTTTCAAGCCATTTAGCCGGCCTTTACGGCGTTGGTATTGCGGCTGTTGGCATGTTGGGCACGGTAGGTATCACGATGGCGATTGATGCCTACGGTCCGGTCGCAGATAACGCCGGCGGTATTGCAGAAATGGCTGGGCTGGGCGAAGAGGTTCGTGAGATTACCGATACTTTGGACGAGCTGGGTAACACAACCGCTGCTATTGGTAAGGGTTTTGCGATTGGCGCGGCTGCGCTTGCGGCGTTAGCGATTATCTCTGCCTATATAGAAACGGTTGCTTTGCATGTTTCTGACTTCAGTTTGCAAATTAACGACCCCATCGTGCTGGCGGGCATGTTTCTGGGCGGCATTTTCCCGTTTCTTGTTAGCAGTATGACCATGACAGCAGTCGGGGATGCGGCATTCGATATGATTCGAGAAATTCGTCGGCAGTTTAAAGAAATTCCCGGCCTTCTTGAGGGGACCGGAGAACCCGATACTGATCGATGCGTGGAGATTGCAACAACAGCAGCGCTCAAGCGAATGGTGCCACCTGGCGTTCTTGCGGTTGGCGCACCAGTTGTGGTCGGCTTCACTTTAGGGCCCGCAGCTTTAGGCGGCATGCTCGGTGGCGCACTGTTGGGCTGCGTGTTGCTCGCATTGACCATGGCGAATGCGGGCGGTGCCTGGGATAACGCTAAAAAATACGTTGAAAAGGGTAACCTCGGTGGAAAAGGCTCTGATGTGCATAAGGCGGTTGTTGTGGGCGATACGGTTGGTGATCCGTTTAAAGATACTTCGGGTCCCGCGATGAATATCTTGATTAACGTTATGGCCATTGTTTCACTGGTGATCGCTCCATTGCTAGGCTAACTCAGCATGAGTTGATTACCATCGTTGTTATTGTTGTGAAAAAGGCCGGCGAAATGCCGGCCTTTTTTTATAACGAATCAGGCAATAGTCAAAATAGTCAGTTGGGAGAAACTCAGTCACAAAACTGAAGAGTATTTTCGAGTGAATAAAAAAATGAACTGTGAGTTAGATCATCTCGTAATAGGCGCAGAAACTCTGGATCAGGGCTGCGATTTTATTGGCGATTTGTTTGGCCAACGCCCTCATCCTGGAGGCGAACATCCAAATATGGGCACCCACAATGCGCTGATGCATCTGGGTGGAACGGTTTATCTTGAGGTAATTGCGATCAATCCAAACGCCGCCCCTGCCGCGTGGCCTCGATGGTTTTCACTTGATGAGGAGAAAACCCGTTTATCCCTTAGAGATCAACCAAAGCTTATTACGTGGGTCGCTCGTACCCAAAATATTGAGATGATTGGCAGTTTAGATGATTACGCTCAAAGCAACGTTCGATCAATGTCCAGAGGCGATCTCGCCTGGCAGTTTGCATTTTCCACTGACGGGCGCTGCATCGCTGATGGGTTATTACCGCACGTTATTCAGTGGCAGTCTGATAAACATCCTACTGACGCGATGTTGGCAAGTCCGGTGCAATTGCTCACGCTGACAGGACACGCGCCTGACGCTAACAATATCCAATTGGTCATCAACAAGTTGGGGCTGTCATCGGTATTTACCTGCGATCCGGCAAAAGACGGTCAGGTTAAATTAACGGCAGAATTTACAACGCCTAAAGGTGTCATCAAGCTTTAATCAATTTTCCAATTGATCTGGTTTTGAGCATGCACCTTTCACCACATTCTGAAGCAGTTGCGTTTGATTGGGCAGCAGCCGTCCGGCTTTTATCTGCATTTAATCGACATCAGAATAATCCTTCGCCAAAGACCGTTTTTCATGCGGGCTATCCTCTGGATATTTACGATCCCAGAAAACCGCCGAAAGCGTCGGTGATTTTTATCCCAGGACTCGCAATCCACGGCCGTGAAGATCGTCGCATGCGCCAGCTTGCAAGTGCACTTTGTGCTGCCGGGTTACGCGTCATTGTTCCAGATATCCCAAGCATCCGATCGTTGAGGGTGACTTCTGGCCAGTCTCATGAGGTTCGGGACTTGGTCGAAATACTGGTCAATGAGTCGAGTCTGGTGGTGACTGAGAACGTTGCTTTGATGTCAGTTTCTTTTTCGAGCGTATTTGCTCTGGATATTGCCCGACAAGGTTCGCTGGGCACGCGCCTGAAAGGGGTGGGGATCATTGGTGGTTATTCTGATATTGAAAGCGTTGCGTCTTTTTTGATAAAAGCAAAGCGAGCCGATCCTTACGGAAAACTGATTATTTCTCGGAGTTACCTTCTTGAAACCGAACCTGGTAATTCCGCAGAGGGCGATGCGTTGAAGTGGGCGGTCGAGTCATCCGCTCTGAATACAAAAGCGCTTAATCCACTTTGTGATTTGTTTGATCTGACGGATTCCCTTCAAGCCGGGATCTATGATCGACTCACTGACGCAGATTATTGTGATGATTTTTATTTAAAAATATTGGATCACTTAGATAACCAGTGGTCAGGATACCGACTTGAGGGTGATTTTCCTCACGACATGTCACCGGTATTTATATTGCACGGACGCCATGATCGAATCATTCCCTCTGGAGAGGCCAAACGTCTTGCGCAGCGATTCAATCGGCAAAAACTACCTTATTTCCTTTGCGTGAGCGAACTTCTAACTCACGGGAATTCCGATATTTCGATGAGAAAATTTTTCGAAGTTTATCGATTACTCAGGGGCTTTGCTTGGTTTTTGGGCCAAATTAGCCGTGCGGACTGAGGCTTGGATAACACCGCAAACAGCCGGTTGCGGTTAAAGATTACCCCAAAAAAAGGGCGCAAGAGCGCCCTTTTTATCGTGGTCTACGACAGGTACGCGTGCTTAAACGTAATACACAATTCCCGTCATTACAGCTGTGAGTACGACGGATGAGGTAATGACTGCTTTGACCGATGCAATCGCACCGTTCATTTTTCCCCAGATGGCGTTGATCTCAATTAGCGCGATGATAACAAGTCCGATTACAAGTGCGAGACTGCTCATCGCAATTTCTCCAACGCCGCCAAGGAGTCCACCGTTGGCCATCGGTGCCGCGTGAGCAGACGCTACCATGAAGTAAAGCATGGGCAGGGAGAATAGTGTATTCGTTCGAGACGCCAAGGCCGCCTTTGGACCGGCTACGGCTTTGTCACCTTGATCAAGCCCAATGACGATTTTTTGGTTCGGCCAAATAATAAGCCAGACATTGAGCATCATCAGAGTACCCATCAGCGCGCCAAGCGCAATCGCAAGACTTAGCCGCATATGTAAGATATAGCCGAGCAGAATCAGCCCTGACAGGAAGGTGAACATCGCCGCCCAGCGAAACCACCAGAGCGCTCGTGGCGCCAGTTTTGCCATGACATCCGCTTTTGCGCCGTCATCTGCTTCTTTTACGTATTCTGTTTGAACAAAGTTGAAGTAGTAGAGCAGACCAATCCAAGTTACGCCAAATACGACATGACCCCACCGCATTGCTACATCCATAAGATAAGACATTTATTTTCTCTCCACTAAGGTTTGTTGAGCGTCAGATTTGTCCTGGCAGTTCCCGCTAACCGAGAATTGATCTCATACTATCGACGATCGAAAACTGACGGCGTGATTCTAATTCAGACGCTTCTTATTCGCTACCGATCCCTTTTAAAGCCTTACAAATAGGGAAGTTATCGCTGGTCAGGATATCGAAGGCAGGCCCGCGAGCGCCATGGCAACTTCTGACTCATCGTAAGCATAGTCCTCTAGTTTGCCCGAGTTATAGTCCGTGTAGGCCTGCATATCGAAATAACCATGACCACAAAGGTTGAACAGGATCGCTCTGGAAGCGCCTTCTTCTTTACAACGCAGGGCCTCGACAATCGCACCTTTCACGGCGTGATTGGCTTCGGGTGCGGGCACAATGCCTTCAGCACGTGCAAATGTGATGCCAGCATCAAAGCAATCAGTTTGTGAATAGGCTGTCGGGTTGATCTCGCCAAGATTGACCAGCTGACTCACAAGGGGTGCCATTCCGTGATATCGAAGTCCGCCGGCATGAGACGCGGGAGGTAAAAAAGCCGAACCCAGTGTGTGCATTTTGACAAGCGGTGTCAGGTTGCCGGTATCACCAAAATCATAGGCGTACTTGCCCTTGGTTAGGGTCGGACAGTTTGCAGGCTCTACTGCAACAATTTTAACGTCTTGCTCGCCGCGCAGTTTGGCGCCGATAAATGGAAAACTGAGGCCGGCAAAATTACTCCCGCCACCGGTGCATCCCACCACGATGTCGGGATAGTCGGCAGCGAGTTCCATTTGTCTCATGGCTTCTTGACCAACAACAGTTTGATGCAACAACACATGATTGAGCACACTACCGAGTGAATATTTTGTGTCATCCCGTTGCGCGGCAGTCTCGACGGCTTCGCTGATGGCGATCCCGAGACTGCCCGTGCTGTTTGGATTATCGGCAAGTATCTTTCGGCCGGACTCTGTGAGGGTGCTTGGGCTCGCGTGGCAGGTTGCTCCGAAAGTCTCCATAAAAGCACGTCTATAGGGTTTTTGGTCATAGCTGACCCGGACCATAAAGACTTCAATCTCAAGACCAAACATGGATCCTGCAAGGGCTAGGGATGATCCCCATTGACCCGCACCTGTTTCTGTTGCGATACGCTTGACCCCTTCTTCTTTGCAGAAGAATGCTTGGGCAATCGCTGTATTAGGCTTATGACTCCCGGTAGGACTGACTCCTTCGTACTTGTAGTAAATTCGAGCGGGCGTATCGAGCGCTTTTTCGAGCCGTCTCGCTCGATATAGAGGGCTGGGTCGCCACTGACGATAGATTTCACGAACCGGCGTGGGTATTTCGATGGTCCGTTCAGCGCTAACCTCCTGCATGATCGAAGCCATCGGAAAAAGAGGTGCGAGGTCATCGGGTCCGATGGCGTTTCCTGTGCCCGGGTGCAAAACCGGAGCAGGGGGTTCAGGCAGGTCTGCGACGATGTTGTACCAATCTTTAGGAATATCGTCTTCGTTAAGTAGAAATTTAACTTGGTCTGACACCGTGGACTCCTCTGCTTATTATCTGATGGGATGATGCGGAATCAACACATAATTTTTCTCGGGAGGTAGAGACCCTTCTGCATCAAATTTCGCGTCGCTTAAGATCTATCTTAGACAACTTTGCTGAAGTTTGCACATGATGTCATGGGCGATTGAAGTAAAGCTGGGAGAGACCCAATATCCGGCTTTGTGACTTACCAGCGATAACCGATACCCAGTTTTATTGTTTCATCCATTTTGTCGATAGTAGCGGGTACGCCCGAGTCGTATTCAAATTTGAAAGAGGTATCGAGCGTAAACTTCGAAATGAGCGGAAATTGAATAACCAGCAGCGTGTTAAGGATAATATCGTCGAAGTTATCTAAATTCTGAATGCCATTTTGAGTCAGCGTTGTCTCGGTGCCCACGCCTAAAAGATTGCTGTTTATTTCAATTTCCCAGCTGAGTGCCGGATATCTTTCTTTATCGGTGTTTTCGCGACTTTCACCGACAAAGGCGAGGCCGGGCTCGAAAAGAAATTTAAATTTAGGAGAGGTGTACCATTGTTTCCCATAGTACAGGCCGAGAATGTAACGACTTTTTAACTCTGAAAACTCGTCCGTCTCGTAGAGGATATTTGTCCCGATGTGAGAGCCTTTTTGATGTCCTGTCAGGAAGCGATCCGTTTTGCCAACGATAGTGAACTTGTCAGACGTTTTTTCATTGCTTGCACTGTGCAGTTCGCCTTCTCCTCGGATCTTCCACCGAGATTTCAGGTTTTCCCAGGATGCATTAAAGTTGTAGTCAAGCTCATTTTTTTCAGTATTTCCACTTTGCTTCTCCCACGAGAGCCGCACTTTACCAGTCGAATGAATCCCACGGCCAAGAAGCCAGTCCTCCGGATTAACGGCGTCAATATCGATAAGCGAATAGGCTTTGGCGCCGTTTTCTGTAATGACCTCGAACGGGTCCAGTCCAGCCTCAAACTCGGGCACACGGATCACACGACCATCAAGAAACTTAATCACAACTGATTTTGGAATACGGATTCGAACCACACGCTCGATCGGAATTATAACGAGACCCACACTTTTAGATTTAAATGAGATTTTTCCCGCACTGGCACCTGATATATCGCCCAAAAGAATTGAGCCACTGTTAAGTTCGATACGCGTGGGCTCATCTGTTGCTAGCTCCTGCGCCATTGCCCTAGGAGCCATCGCGGTGCTGATGAGAAAAAAAACGGTGCCAAAGATTAAGGTCAACCGGCTTTTGCGCATAATAGGGAACCCCAATTCTTATCTTACAAATGTCGACGAATAATTGCGGCCCAATTATAGATAGTCGCGATCTCAATTCAACCCGAAAGAGCCTGCTCGATTGAGATCCTTTTGAGTTAAGAGCGCTCGTTAGATCGGGGGCTTTGCTAACCACGTAGCATCGTCCGGTGATCGAACTGGTGCTCGCTCATGATAATTCGTCAAAAACTGAATAATGACTCTTGACTCGCTGATCCATTCGCTGGCTTGATTGGCGGAATCAATTCTAAGTACCGGGACCGTCAGCCGACCTCGGGCCGTTGCAAGCTCTGACGACCAATCTGGATTCTCCCAGATATTACGCGCTTCGAGAGTCAGCCCCAGTTCTTCAGCGGCACGCTTTACCAGCTCACAGTAACCACACCAGTTTCGGGTATAGAGAATTAATTTCTCGTTTTGAGCGCGCCTTGTCGTCATTGATTTTCAGATCTAGGCGCGCAGGCCTTTACTGTGGGAGAGCAAGTAAAGGCTAATCGCAAAAAAGACCATAATGAAAGTGATAATCATCCCATATGAAAAAAATATACTGACATCGGTGATGCCGAGAAAGCCATATCGAAATGCATTAATCATATAAAGAATGGGGTTCGCTTTACTGACCTGTTGCCAGAAATCACCCAACAGGGTTATGGAGTAAAAAACGCCACCGAGATAAGTGAGGGGCAGCAAGACGAAAGTGGGCACAATTGAAACATCATCAAAAGTTTTCGCAAAAACGGCGTTTATAAAACCGCCTAAAGAAAACAAGATGGCGGTCAGAACGACGACACTTGCTAACACCCATCCGTTAAAAATGCTGAGATCAGTGAACAACAATGAGACACTGGTTACGATCAGCCCAACCAGTACGCCGCGGGCAACGCCGCCGCAGATATACGCCAGCAGGATGATGAGGTTAGGAGTGGGCGACACCAGAATTTCTTCAATCGATTTTCCCCATTTGGCGCCAAAAAAAGAACTCACGACATTTTGATAACTCGCGGTGATTACTGACATCAGAATAAGTCCGGGGACCAGAAAATCCATGTAGTCGAAGCCGTCCATTTGCCCAATTCGCGGGCCGATTAAATTCCCGAAGATGACAAAATAAAGCAGCGTAGAGATCGCAGGTGGGACTAATGTTTGCTGCCAGATTCGGGTAAAGCGTGTGATTTCTTTGATAACGATTGTCATAAAAGCGATCAGCATTGCGATGGGATTCATGGCGACGCCTCGCGAGGATTACGGGTGAGGTCCACGAAAAGCTGCTCAAGACGATTTGATTTATTTCGCATGCTGGTGACGTGGATAGATGCTGCCGAAAGCGCGTCATAAACTTCATTTAGCGTTTCGCCCCGTTTGATGTCGACTTCCAGGGTCGATCGATCGACCAATCTTGCGATTGAGTGCAGCGCGGCTGGCAATTCGTCTAGTCCGGTCTCAAGATCCAGAACGAAAGTCTCTAAATTGAGCTGTCGCAGTAGCGCACGCATTGATGTGTTTTCGACCAGCGCTCCATTATTGATGATGCCGATATTGCGACAGAGATGCTCGGCTTCTTCCAAGTAGTGGGTGGTTAATATGATAGTGGTCCCGGCGCTGTTGATGTTTTTCAAGAACTCCCACATGGATCGACGAATCTCGATATCAACACCCGCTGTGGGTTCATCCAGAATCAGTAAGCGAGGCTCATGGATAAGTGCTCGGGCAATCATTAGACGGCGTTTCATGCCACCTGAGAGATGTCCCGCGATATCGTTACGCTTGTCCCATAGACCCAGCAGTTGGAGATATTTTTCAGAGCGTTGGAGTGCGGTTCGACGATCGATGCCATAGTACCCCGCCTGATTACAGATAATCTGTAGTGGCGTCTCGAAGATATTAAAGTTGAATTCTTGAGGGACTACGCCGATGAAAGATTTTGCTTTCTTGAAATTATGATCGATACTGACGCCAAAGATCTCGACTTCCCCCGCGGTTTTGAGGACGAGCGAGGTCAGGATTCCGATGACGGTCGATTTCCCTGCGCCGTTGGGTCCAAGCAGGGCAAAGAAGTCGCCTTCTTCTACGTTCAGATCTACACCTTTAAGTGCCTCGATCTGGTTTCCGTAGGTTTTAGAGAGATTAGTGGTTTTAAGAGCGAAGGTCACGCGGTCCCACGAAAATGAGCCAAACCGAAGTTATGGGGATGAAATGCGAATTTTCAAGTGCCAAAATTTGTCAGTGGCCGAGCACGCATTTTTGATAAAGATCTTTAAGTTTATTGTCTGGATCGTATTTCGCTTTGAGGGCTTGATATTCATCACCGCCAAAAATCTCGCTGAACTCCTCTCTGGGATAAAAGCTCTCAGAATACAGCGACTTGATACCGCCCAATTCCGCAACCTTTTCCTCAATGAGGCGATTAAAGTGACCCGTTGGATAGGCCTGTTGCGACCGGATGCCATCCCAAAACCCGAAATTGATATAAAGCGTATCTTTTCTCATCGGAAAAAGGGGATACGCGCCTCGCGCCCCATCATGACGGGCGGGACAGATCCAAACCGGGCGAATACCGATTTCTTGATCAAAAAACTGGAGAAACTCCGGTGCATTTTCAATGGGGATGTCAACATCCTGAATGACCGATTCGCGATGAATGCCCGTTAGCCGGTTGAGTTGTCGCGTCAAGCCGGCCCGGGTATTCCATCGCATCACTTTCTGATAGGTAATGGAATTGAGACGCTTTCGGCCCAGAACTCGGCGTATTAACGGGTTTTGGGCGAATAGATTTTTTGAGCACCAGAACCAGTCTGTGTCCCAACGCCATAGATAGTCTCGAACGGATAGGTAATCTTCACTTCGAGACCTTATTGAGCAATAAAAAATATCGAGGTAGGTGTAATCACTTGTGTAAGGCGCTTCATCGCAGAATTCGCCTAAAACCAGATAATGATCGCCTGGTGCAAAGACGACGCCATCAACGAAGTCATAACTGCCACGACACGACTCATCGACGGCTTTAAAGAAATCTTGGGCGCTGGTGTAGTGGATATATGTTAGGCGGACATATGGTTTTACTGGAATGCCTTCTATCTCAAGGCGCAAAATGTAACCCAGGGTGCCGTAAGAGTTGGCGAGTCCCAAAAAAAGATCACGATATTCATTATCAGGTCGGCAGGTGATGACATCACCATTGCCGAGTAGTACGTCCATTTCGTGAACCGTTTCATGAGGCAGGCCGTACCGAAATGAGCTTGATTCGATTCCGATACCACCCACCGCTCCCCCTATTGTGATCGATTTCAATTGAGGTACGACTGCCGGCATCATTCCATACTCAAGCGCCGCGTCTGTTAGATCTTCATAGGTGACCATGCCTTCCGTTTCAATGGATCTTGTGGCCGGGTCTACTGAGAGCACATGCTGAAAATTTCTAACATCCAGTCCAGAGTGGCTTGTATCTCGGTTACGAAAAAGATTCGATGTTGCCTTATCTAATCGGATGTTTGGTCCGGTGTACGCGCGCAGACGCTGGCGTAGATGCTCAAGACGCTGTGGGTAGCCCATTTTTGTTACGAAGGCCGGCTAAAACCCAACAGCCTGCCCGTCTTTTCGGGGATCAGAGCCGCCGGCATAGCCATCTTCGCAGCGCATGATGACCTGACCGCCGCCAAAAAGCCCGGGTTTTTCGTGCGGTCGTATTTCATGGCCACGACGCGATAGTTCGGCTTCAAGATGAGCAAGATCTGATTCGAGAGTGACTGCGAAGTCTTCGTGAACATGCCATCTCGGCGCGTCGAGTGATTGCTGGGGCGAGCATCCATGATGAATGATCGCGTTTAACAGCTGAATTTGACCCTGCGGCTGATGATGCGCACCCATGACACCAAAAGCCATCACGGGGTTGCCATGTTGAGTCGCAAACGCGGGAATAATCGTGTGGAACGGTTGCTTGTTTCCCGCGACTTGATTTGGATGCCCGTCTTCAAGTACAAAGCCGGCGCCGCGGTTATGCATAGAAATTCCAGTTCCCGGCACGACCATTCCTGAGCCAAAGTTGTCGTAATGAGACTGAATCATAGACACCATCATGCCAGATGCATCTGCTGTGGCGAGATAAACCGTGCCTTTGTCGCGATGAAACTGGATATCGGGAGTCTGGGCCTGGTCGATGCTAATCTCCCCCGCACATTTCTGAAGAACTTGATCGTTGAGAATTTCATCACTCGAAATTCCCATCGTTTTGGGATCGGATATATTTTGATGGGCAATAAAAAAACCGGCCTTTATCGCCTCGATTTGAAGATGGATACTGTCTGCCGATAACATTTCATAGCGGTCAATTGACAGGTGCTTCAGAATGCCGGCCGCAATTAAGGTGACAATGCCTTGACCGCTAGGGGGAATTTCATGAACGGTGAAATCGCCATAGTTATTCTGGATGCAATCAGTCCAGAATCCCCTGTGATTAGCGAGATCGTCCACGGTCATTACCCCACCGTGTTTTTTGCTATCCGCTGCGATCTTTTGGGCCAAACTTCCGCGATAAAAACTGTCCCCGTTTGTCGCCGCGATTTCTCTTAGAGACGCTGCCATTTGGGCGCAGCTGAATTTTTCACCCAATCTTGGCGCGCGACCGTCAATGGCAAACGTTTCCGAAAAGCCCTCGTGATGCGCAAAAGCGCTGAAGGAGCGATTCCAGTCCTGCGCCAGTATGGGGGAGATATGATATCCATCTTGCGCGTATTCGATAGCGCGCTTAAACAGTCGGTCGAAAGATAGGCTGCCAAATTTCTCCCAAAGTTGTACCCAGGTATCGACCGCGCCGGGAACGGTGACGCTGTTCCATCCATTTTCAGGCATCTGGTCATCGCCTGAGAAATAATCAGGAGACCAAGCGACAGGTGATCGACCACAGCCATTGAAACCGCTCACGCCCGAATCATCTGAGACGATTGCAAATGCGTCTCCGCCAATGCTGTTCATGGTGGGCTCAACGACCGTTAGACAGATTGCGGTCGCGACCGCCGCATCAACAGCATTGCCGCCTTCTTGAAGAATTTCGAGACCTGCTTGTGCGGCTAATGGTTGCGAGGTGCTGACCATTTGTCTGGCGTACACGGTTGAGCGTCTTGAAGAAAAAATATGGCTTGAATCAACTTGCTCAAACATGATTTAGTTCTCGGGAAATGATGAAGCGCCTGAGTCAGACACGATTGATAAAACGTTGGCTCAAGCGCAGTCTAGCACTCGGTTGTAGGGATTAAAGTAAAGCGTTAGGGCTCGTACGTTTAAGTCTGGATTCTGCATTGCTGCTCAAGATTTTTTAGCAGTTCGATGTAATGCCCTTTCTCTTTTGCCATATCGGCCCGCAAGCGCTGACTGCAGTGAGCATGGAACGGCATGAGCAATGGCTCCCAGCGGTAGGTAACAGGCTGATCGGGCTCGACGTCACCGACTAAAATTTTTGCCACCCGATTTACGGGGTTATCAAACCAGGCAAGATTGCCCCGACTGTGAACAATATCAAGGTGCGCCATCCCTTCTCCCGCGATATAGGTGAACAGGCCTTTGTCGTCTTTCTCAATTGAGGCGTGAATATGGCCGTTTAGAATACTGCGCGCCTCCCGTTTCAGCAGTTCCTGACGTAACCACTCACCTTCACCAAAGTTCTCGATACTGTGATCGCTCGGCCGCATCTCTGGTGGTCGCAGATCAGTAATAGGACGATGACTGAACACGACATAGTCTCGGATGCCCGGATTTTGAGAAAGGGGTGGTATTTGCCTTAGCATGACGCCTCTTTGTCCAGAC
>SHBR01000001.1 GCA_004212795.1 Candidatus Thioglobus sp. | reverse complement strand
GAGCCCGGTGCTGCGCACCTTTTGCAAGAATTGATTGACCGCGTCCGGACTGGAGGGCCGTAGTTCCGTTTTTCTGGTTGAATTCACGGCGTATATCGGTAAGCCAATTTCAGAGGACAATCTTATCATTGAGGATGAAATTTTATGACGGAAGCTGAACATTGAATCTAATGCCCATGATCGAGGGTTTGGCGCTAGGCAGCGCGTTAATCATTGCGATCGGTGCGCAAAATGCTTTCGTTTTGCGTCAGGGGCTCGCTGGACAGCACGTGTTTGTGGTCGCAACCGTTTGTTTTTTGAGCGATGTGCTGCTGATCGGATTGGGGGCTGGCGGTGTCGGAACCCTTATCCGAACCCAGCCGGATATTTTGCAGGGTGTGGCCTGGTTGGGCACCGCTTTTCTGTTCATTTTTGCACTGCGGTCTTTTTACCGGGCCTACCGGCCACAGACCCTTGCCGGCACGGATGTCCATGGCGCCCAAACATCAATGGGCGCGGCAATTGGAACCGCGCTGCTGCTTACTTTTTTAAATCCGCATGTGTATCTCGACACCGTGCTGGTCCTCGGGGGCATCGCCTCTCGTTTTGACGGCTGGGATCGCGCGTTCTTTGCAGGAGGTGCGATGTTGGCCTCTGCTCTGTGGTTTTATCCTCTGGGTTTTGGCGCTAAAAAACTCCGGAAGTATATGAACCGCCCGATGACCTGGCGAGTGATCGATAGCGTGATTGGCGCCTTGATGCTGATCCTTTCGGTTTCGCTTGCCGTTGCGGCCTGGCGCGGAGACTTCTAGCAATCCGAATCTTCCGGCGCTAGCGCCCGGTCTATGATTTCACTCACGTCACGGGAGATTCCTTCACGGGCGCTAATGTGCTCGAGGGTTTTTTTCATCTCCTCTCGCCGATGGGGCTCAAAACGTCGCCAAAGATTAAAAGCAGAGGTAAGACGGGCGGCGACTTGGGGGTTTTTTGCGTCAGTTTTGAGCAGTTGATCTGCCACAAATTTATAGCCTGCGCCGTCCTCCCGATGGAAACGAATCGCATTGCTGTGCGCAAACGCGCCGATGAGGGAATGAACCTTATTGGGGTTATCCGACTCATAGCAACGATGTTGGGTAAGCGCTTGTACCCGATCGATCGTATCTTCGCATCTGGAAATCGCTTGCACGCGCAGCCACTTATCCATGACCAGCGGATAGTCTTGCCACCGTTTTTCAAAAAATGAAAGTGCCTCATGGCGCGCCTCGCCCGGTTGATTGGCCAATGTTGTCAGGGCGGCAATCGCATCGGTCATGTTGTCAGCGCTTTTCAGCTGACTGAGTGCCAGATGTGTGATGTCTGTTTCGCCAAGCACCATCAGGTACGAAAGACACAGGTTGCGCATTGCGCGCTCGGCCGCGTTTTTTGCATTGCGCTGGTAGGTGCCTGCAGGCTTTAGCGCCTGGTAGTGGTCGAAAAATTGTTCTTTGAATTGTGTCGCAAGTTCGGTCATGACCGTATGCCGCGCCAGGTGTAGCCGCGCCGGATCAATGATCTCAAGCATTTCGCTCAGGTAACTCTCGTCCGGTAATCGCAGCGCCAGCGCCTGAAAGGCGAGATCATCAAAGCGGGCTTGAAGGGTTTCACCAAAAGCGCCGACAAACTGGGCGTCGAGCGTGGGTTCATCACTGGCATTCATCCATCGCAAGATTTCTTTGCGCGCCAGCGTTTGACCGGCATCCCATCGACTGAAAGGATCGTTGTCGTGACCGGCCAGTACCGCGAGATCCGCATCTTTTCGATCCGTTTCCAAAACGACGGGCGCTGAAAATCCGCGCAGCAGCGAGACGATCGGCGGGTGGGCAACGTCTTCGAAAATAAAGGTGCTCTCGGTTTCTTTGAGTTCGAGCATATGCTCATGGCGCTTGGGGGTGTTCCCGCTTTGGGCGGTTTCAACCGGATTTCCTGACTGATCAAACAAAGCGACCGCGACCGGTATTTGCAGGGGCGGTTGATCAAGACCGGAGCGGTCCGGATTGCTTTGTCCCATCCAGAGATGGTAGCGGCTGTGTTCCGCGTCAAAACTGCCTCGCGCGCAAAGTCGAGGTGTGCCCGGTTGATCATACCAACGTCGAAACTGGTTCAGGTCAGCGCCACTGGCATGTTCAATGGCGCTTACAAAGTCATCTGTGGTCACGGCCTGACCGTCGTGTTGCTCAAAGTAGTGCGTACACCCTTTAAAGAAATCCGCTTCGCCAACAAGTTGACTTAGCATGCGAACAACTTCGGCGCCCTTGATGTAGACCGTTAAGGTGTAGAAGTTATTGATTTCGACGAAAGATTCAGGGCGAACCGGATGGGTCATGGGCCCTGCATCTTCACGAAATTGCTGGGTGCGCACCAGGTTTGCGTCTTCTATTCGCTTGACCCCCGCGGAGCCATGATCGGCACTGAACTGCTGTTCCCGAAAAACCGTGAAACCTTCCTTAAGACTTAATTGAAACCAGTCACGAAGGGTGACACGATTGCCCGACCAGTTATGCAGATACTCATGTCCGATCACATCACGAACGGATCGATAGTCATGATCCGTTGCTGTTTCGGGCAGGGCCAGCACATACCGGGTATTGAAGACATTCAGGCCTTTGTTCTCCATCGCGCCCATATTGAAATCTTCAACCGCAACTATGTTGTACTGCGACAGATCGTATTCCCGACCGTAGGTTTTTTCATCCCAGGCCATCGAGTCCCGGAGCGCGGTGAGGGCGTAGTGGCACTGCGAAAGATCTCGCGAGCGAGCGTAGACCCTCAGCTGAACCTCGGTGCCGGATTGTGTCGTAAACCGGTTCTCCAGAAACTCAAGACGCCCCGCCACGAGGGCGAAGAGATAGCTGGGCTTGGGATGTGGATCCTCCCAAACGAGCGTGTGATGATCGCCCTCATTACGGGTTTCGATTAAATTGCCGTTGGACAGCAAGACCGGATAATCCGACTTGAGCGCTCGCAGGGTGACGCGATATTGAGAGAGCACATCCGGTCGATCGAGAAAATAAGTGATGCGCCGAAAGCCTTCCGGTTCGCATTGGGTACATAGGGTATCGGCAGACGCATAAAGTCCCGAGAGTTCCGAATTTGCAGCCGGATTAATTTCGGTTTCAATCTCGAGAACAGCGTGATCCGTGTCAAGGTCGAGCGTGAGCGTGCTGTCCGAACGCACCCAGTCGTTGCCATTCAGTTTTTGGTGATTCAGTGAAACACTAATGAGGTCAAGTTTTTCACCGTGCAGCACGAGGGGACGATGATGCGCACCATTGCGCTCGATCTGTAGACGGGATCGGACCCGGGTGCGATTTTTATTGAGGTCGAATTCAAGTTCGGTTTTCGGAATATGAAAATCAGGCGCCGCATAGTCCTTCAAATAAATCCGATTGTTTTTCTGATCCGATGTCATCATGCCACCATCGCGATGAGAAAAATAACAAAAGCAACGACCGCGATCAGCGGAACGATCACCGCGGGCCAATCTTTTGGCGCTTCCTGGCTTTCACGCATCATGGTTTTAACCCCCGGGAAAAACCACAGGATGATGAGCAGTGCGAGAACGCCCAGTAAAATTTTCTCCCACGTTGCCATTGCAATGCCCTTTTCTGAATTCGGAAATATTTTGGATTGATGACCCAAAATAAATTAAAAATACCGCGTAATTATATATTTTTGAATTGAAAATATTGTTTAAAAACGAGTCAAATCACCAAAATCCGACTATTTTTTAATCATGAAATCAAAGACTAAAAGGAGTAGGATGAAAACATACGGTCAAGTCGCGAACATGAACGTCGAAAAGCTTTTTGTCTTCTGGTGTCGCAGTTTTGCCGTAGAAAGTGAAAGTTCGGAAACAGCGAGTACTTGATGGAGACCTACTGATATGAACGAAGCACAGGACAACGACCTAAGTCAGAGAATTTTAGAATTGCGATCGGAGCATCGTGCGTTGGACAAAGCGTTAATTGCGCTTTCTGATAATCTACGAATAGATGATTTACAGATGCAGCGTCTGAAAAAACGAAAGCTGTTTATAAAAGACAGTATCGATCATCTCGAGCACCAACGGACCCCAAGCCTGTTGGCATGAGCTCAGGTTTGCAGAAGCAATAAAAAAGCCCCCGAAGATTCGGGGGCTTTTCATTTACAGCTCTGAGGATCCGAGCCGAGATTTAGTAACGATAGTTCTCGGGCTTGAAAGGACCTTCTTGCGAGACGCCAATGTAGGCGGCCTGTTCTTCAGTTAGCGTGGTGAGTTTGACCCCGATTTTTTCAAGATGAAGTCTGGCGACCGCTTCATCAAGATGCTTGGGTAAAACATAAACCTCGTTTTCATACTGATCGCGATTCTTGAAGAGCTCAATCTGCGCCAGCGTCTGATTGGTGAACGAGCTTGACATGACGAAGCTCGGATGGCCGGTGGCACAACCCAGATTTACCAGACGACCCTGCGCCAGCAAAATGATGCGTTTGCCGTCCGGGAAGATGACGTGGTCAACCTGTGGCTTGATGTTCTCCCACTCGTATTGCTCAAGGGAGGCGCAATCAATCTCGTTGTCAAAGTGACCAATATTGCACACGATCGCCTGATCTTTCATGGCGGCCATGTGATCATGGTTAATGACCTGGTAGTTGCCCGTTGCCGTAACGAAGATGTCTGCCTGACTTGCCGCTTCATCCATTGTCACGACTCGATAGCCTTCCATTGCGGCTTGAAGCGCACAGATGGGATCGACTTCTGTGATCCAGACGGTAGCGCCCAATCCCCGTAACGATTGAGCAGACCCTTTGCCAACGTCACCGTATCCAAGCACCACGGCGAGTTTACCGGCGACCATAACGTCGGTTGCCCGTTTGATGCTGTCGACGAGGGACTCACGGCAACCGTAGAGGTTATCAAACTTTGATTTTGTCGCCGAGTCGTTAACGTTGATCGCCGGGAAAGGCAGGTCACCGGATTTTTCCATCTGATACAACCGCTTAACACCGGTTGTGGTTTCTTCGGTTACGCCCAGAATGTTGCCTTGGATATTGGAGTACCAGCCGGGGTGCGTTTTAAGGCGCGCGCGGATGGCGTTAAATAAGGCGACTTCTTCCTCGCTGGTGGGATTATCAAGGACCGACGGGTCTTGTTCTGCTCGAGTGCCCAGATTAACGAGAAGAGTGGCATCTCCGCCATCGTCGAGAATCATGTTCGGCGTGCCGCCATCGCTCCATTCGAAAATGCGATGCGTGTAGGCCCAGTACTCTTCGAGCGTTTCGCCTTTATACGCAAACACAGGCGTGCCGCCTTCTGCGATCGCGGCTGCTGCGTGATCCTGCGTTGAATAGATATTGCACGATGCCCAACGAATATCGGCGCCGAGTACTGCAAGCGTCTCAATTAAAACCGCGGTTTGGATGGTCATATGCAGACTGCCTGCGATACGCGCTCCTTTTAGCGGTTGATCTGTGCCGTGCTTCTCGCGAAGCGCCATCAGACCCGGCATCTCGGTCTCGGCAATGGCCATTTCTTTACGGCCGAATGCGGCAAGCGACATATCGGCGACGATGAAGTCCTGATCGGACTCTGGTTTTATCACAGCGTTCATGGTTGCTTCTCCATGTTCACTGAGCGTAGTTGGTTAAAGACGCGTAATTCCGAGCCTGGCGGGTAATCACCCGTTGCAACGCTCCTCGGCAGCGCCTGAACAATATTGAAGGAGTCTAAGGCTCCCCCTTAGACTCTCTTCACAGCGATTTTACCGCAGACGAGGGCTATAAACCGCTCGCCGCTTTTAAAGCATCAGCTTTATCGGTTTGTTCCCACGGAAATCCTGCATCGTTACGGCCAAAATGCCCGTAAGCCGCTGTGGGTCGGTAGATGGGCTGCAGTAAATTGAGGTCTTCGATAATGCCTTTTGGACGTAGATCAAAGTGCTCGTGGATCAGTGCTTCTATTTTTTCTTCTGGAATTTTAGCCGTTCCGCTGGTATTCACCATGAGTGAGACGGGCTCTGCGACACCGATGGCGTAAGCGACCTGGACCTCGCATCGCTCGGCAAGACCGGCGGCCACCACGTTTTTAGCCACATAGCGCATGGCATAAGCGGCAGATCGGTCCACCTTACTGGGATCTTTTCCGGAAAACGCGCCGCCGCCGTGGTGTGCTGAGCCACCGTAGGTGTCGACAATGATTTTTCGACCGGTTAATCCGCAGTCGCCATGAGGACCGCCGATGACGAAACGTCCGGTGGGATTCACCAGAAACCGGGTTTCTGCGCTAATCATGTTGGTGGGGAGTACGGGTTTAATGATTTCTTCAATCACCGCGTCACTTAAAGTGGCGTGATCGATTTCTTCATCGTGCTGGGTAGACAGGACAACCGTATCAATGGCAACGGGTTTGTTGTCTTCGTAGCGGACGGACACCTGGCTTTTGGCGTCGGGCCGAAGCCACGACAGGGCGCCGCTTTTTCGAACTTCTGACTGGCGTTTGACCAGTAAATGAGAATAAGTAATCGGAAAAGGCATCAGCACGTCAGTTTCGTTGCAGGCGTACCCAAACATCAGGCCCTGATCCCCGGCGCCTTGTTCCCGATCGAGGCCTTCTCCCTCATTGACCCCCTGCGCAATATCTACCGATTGCTTGTCGAGGGTGACCATCACCGCACAACTTGCGGCATCAAATCCCATCTCTGAAGACGTGTAGCCAATCTCGGTGATGGTGTCTCGTACGGTTTGTGCGAGATCAACCTGGGCGTTGCTGGTGACCTCTCCCGCAATCACGGCGAGCCCGGTGTTCACGAGTGTTTCGCAGGCGACTCGGGAGTTTTTGTCCTGAGCCAGCATGGCGTCCAGAACCGCGTCTGAGATTTGATCTGCCATTTTGTCAGGATGGCCTTCGGATACAGATTCGGATGTGAAAAGAAAACTACTCGACATGGACGCCTCCGTTGATACTAATCATGATTGTTTTGATTTTCGGACAAAAAGTCTAGCAGACCCCTAGCCTTCATTCTCCCTTTGTTAATTTTTCGGTTGTTGGGTTTTATCCCATCCCTGTCCCATTATGTGAGCCGTTCTAGTGAGATCAGCCAGTTTTGGGCGTCTAGATTCTTTTCAAGAGAGAATCCGGTCTCAAATGGTGCCAGGCTCCACTCGGTTGTCAGCGTCTCGTTCATGATCCAAGACTGGTGCTCGCTGATCACTTTTTGAATGGTTTCGTCTCCACCGACGTGTAGCCGTATGCGATCGGAAACCTCAAGCCCGGCTTGTTTTCGGCCGTCCTGCACGGTTCTGACAATCTCCCTGGCCAGCCCCTCTCGGAGCAAGTCGTCGTTGAGCGTGGTGTCGAGGGCGACCAAGGTGCCGCTCGATTCTGCACAGGCATATCCGGCGGCCGATTCGGTTTCAATGAGAAGATCTTCAGGCTCAAAAGTAATGGACTGGCCGGAAACCTCAAGCGTGATTGATTTGCCTTCAGCCTGGGCGCCCGCGATCGCGCTGCCTTCAGCGTTTGCCAGGGCGTCTCGAATAGCGGGAATCTGTTTGCCGTAACGTTTTCCGAGTCTTGGCAGATTGGGCTTGATTCGATAGCTGACCAGCTCTGCATCATTGGCAATAAAGGTCAGTGATTTGACGTTTAACTCGTCGAGGATCTGTGATTCATGCTCAGAGACCGCAGCGCGAGCGGTTTCAGTGGGGGTCCTGACCAAAAGCTGGGACAAAGGTTGACGGACTCTAACCTGACTTTCTTCCCGAGCCGCGCGACCGAGCGCCACAACGCCCTGAATAATTTCGGTGGCTTCACGAAGTGGCGTGTCCTGCCATTCCTCACGTGCTTCCGGCCAGTCCGCCATGTGGATACTCAACGGTGAGTCAGGGTTTTTTGTTCGGGTCAGATTCTGGTATATCGCCTCAGCAAGAAACGGCATAAAAGGCGCGATCAGTTTTTGCAGGGTTTCGAGACATTGATAGAGCGTCAGGTAAGCCGACTGTTTATCCGTGCCCGCTTCACTCTTCCAGAATCGTCTCCGGTTTCGCCTGATGTACCAGTTACTCAGTTGGTCGACGAAACTTTCAATCGCTTGCCCGGCTTTTCTTGCGTCATAGGAGTCGAGCGCGGTGGTGGTGGTTTCAACCGTATGGTGGAGGAGGGCGAGCGCCCAGCGATCGATCTCGGGGCGCTCTCCTACCGGAATATCCTGGGTCAAATCAACATCGTCGAGAGATGCATATAGTGTAAAAAAGGCGTAGCTATTCCAAAGGGTATTGACGAACGAGCTGGCAACCTCGCGAATAATATCGACTGAAATGCGTTTTTGACTCTCAGGCGCCAGCCGGGCTAGAAAATACCAGCGCAGGGGATCGGCTCCGATATGATCGAAAACGTCGTAGGGATTAACGATATTTCCAATCGATTTCGACATTTTTTTGCCGTCTTTGTCGACGATGTGACTGAGGCAGATGCAATTTCGATAGGCGACGCTGTCCGACACCAACGACGCAATAGCGTGGAGGCTATAAAACCAGCCTCTCGTTTGATCGATGGCTTCACAAATATAGTCGGCGGGAAAATGCTGCTCAAACGTTTGCTGGTTTTCAAACGGATAGTGCCATTGCGCGTAGGACATGGCGCCTGAATCGAACCAGCAGTCGATGACTTCGGGGACTCGTCGGTAGGTGCGACCATTTTCAGGATGGGTAAAGACAATGTCGTCGATGGCCGGTCGGTGTAGATCAGTCTCAGAGAGCGAGGTCCCACACAGGGCTTCGAGTTCTGCTAGCGAGCCGATACAAATGTAGTTACCGTCACCGTCAGTCCAGAGGGGTAACGGCGTTCCCCAAAAGCGCTCACGGGATAGCGCCCAGTCGATGTTATTTTCGAGCCAATTTCCAAACCGGCCGTCACGAATAGATTTGGGAACCCAGTTGATGGTTTGATTGAGCGCGACCATGCGATCGCGAACGGCGGTCGTGCGGATATACCAGGCGTTTTTCGCGTAATAGATGAGCGGGTCGCCGGTTCGCCATCCAAAAGGATAGTTGTGCGTGTATTGCTCGTTTCTGAACAGTATGCCGCGATCCGCCAGAATATTAATAATGTCGGAGTCCGCCTCTTTAAAAAATTTGCCCGCAACCGGGGTGACGGCATCAACGAAGTGCCCATCAAGCCCGACCCCATGAACGACGGGAAGCCCGTTCGCTTGCCCAAGCGCTAGATCATCGACACCATAAGCGGGCGCGACATGGACAATGCCGGTTCCATCCTCGGTGCTTACAAAGTCGGCTGACAGCACTCGACAGATATCGCCCGGGGCATCCAGATAATCAAATAATCTTTGGTAACGCATCCCCACCAGCTCGCGACCCTTCACCGTTTTGACGATCTGGATCGGCGCCTCTTTGAGTACCTCACTTACTCGGGCCTCGGCCAATATCAGGGTTTCCCCGTCCAGTTCAACATAAACGTAGTCGATGTCTTCGCCCACAGCGAGCGCAAGGTTTGACGGTAGTGTCCAGGGGGTTGTGGTCCAAACGAGGAAGGTTGCGCTTCCATCTAACAGCTCAAACTTAACCGTGATCGACGGATCCACGGTCTCTTTGTAGCCCTGGGCGACCTCATGGGATGAGAGGGTTGCGCCGATCCGAGGATCGTAAGGCACCACTTTATAGTCTTGTTGGATGAGCCCCTTGTCCCATATTGTCTTCAGCAGATGCCAGACGGACTCAATATACCGGTTGTCCAGGGTGTAGTAGGCCTGCTCGAGATCAACCCAGAAGCCCATTCGCTCGGTCATCTTCTCCCAATCGCCGATATAGCGCATCACGGATTCGCGGCAGCGACGTGTAAATTCCTCTACACCAATTTGTTTCTCGATTTCTTTTTTGTCGAAGATGCCCAGTTCTTTTTCGATCTCGTGCTCAACCGGCAGACCGTGTGTATCCCATCCTGCTTTTCGGGGGGCATGAAAACCACGCATGGTTTTGAATCGTGGATAAATATCCTTGAAACTGCGTGCCAGGACATGGTGAATGCCCGGTTTGCCGTTGGCGGTCGGCGGGCCCTCGTTAAATGTAAAAAGAGGCCTGTCGGCGCTTTGCTCTAGAGTTCGGGCGAACACATTTTCGGTCCGCCAGAAGTCGAGGATATGCTGCTCGAGTGCAGGGCCGTCATAACGGGAATTAACTTTGCTAAAACTCATATTGGTCGCGCTTTCGGTTTACCCCTTTTGGGTTTAAATTCCGGGGCGATTCGAAATCACTCGGGGAAGAGTAATTCGCGCGCGGTACCACCCGGCTTCACCAAGCAACGATTTGCTTCGGTCTTGGAGCAATTTCTTGCTCCGCACCCTTTTCGCGGGTGAGTCGGCTGAGTCTAGTGCGCTCGTAACCCCTAAGCGGTTCGGTCAGCGGCTCCAGGGTGATTTTCGCCGGCACTCGGCCCGGGGATTTCAGCCCCCCCCGGTCTCTCGATGCACGAGTTTATCCAGTTACTCTTCCCTTTCAACGCCAAATATCAAAATGCCCCAAATAAGGCATCGACAACCGCTAATCTAACGCTTGGGCATAATCAAGGCAAATGAACTTAACCGTACTCATCGAGCTTTTACCACGCGAGGTCGGGACAGCACAGAGCGAATCCGAAAGCGTATTGTTCCAATGGTGATTCTTTCTCCAGTTGTTGAAGTCGTATTGCCGATTTTTATGGTCATCGCGCTCGGTTATTTTGTGGGTATACGTCGCTGGATCGGCGAGTCGTCTGTTCAGGGACTATCGATTTACGTATTCAATATCGCTGTCCCCTTGTTGTTATTTAAATCGATGAGCGTGGTTACGCTTCCCGAGATGCTTCCCTGGCGGGGGGTGATTGGATATTTCGGATGCGCAATTGGATTGTTGATTAGTATTTTTTTCGTGGCCCGATTTTGGCTGCGTGATAACGCGACAGCGGGAATTTTTGCATTTTGTTCCAGCTATGGAAATTTTATTCCGCTGGGGATCCCCTTGGTTTTAATGGCTTTTGGCGATGAGGCTACGGTCCCGCTTTTCATCCTGGTTGCTTTGCAGGCACCGCTTTTTTTCCCTATTATGATTTTGATTCAAGAGCGCGCCCGTGCCCGTGAACATCGTGACCCGATGCAATGGCCGGTCCTTAAGAGTGTGATCCGTAATCAGTTTTTATTGGGTATCGGACTTGGCGCGGCGATTAATATTGCCGGAGTACCGTTACCGCCAGTGTTAGTCACGTCTCTTGATCTCATCGGTCGGTCGGCAGGTCCTGCGGCACTATTTACGGTGGGCGCGGCGTTAAGCTTCTATCCAATTCGGGGCGTGCTTCGATCTGTTGCCGTTATCGTGGTGGTGAAAAACGTACTGTTACCGCTATTGGTCTGGCAAGTGGCCAAGTGGCTTGGCCTACCTCATCTTTGGCAGGCGGTGATGGTTGTGATGGCGGCACTTCCGGTTGGGATTAATGGCTACCTTTTCGCCGAACGGTATAAGTGTGCCCAGCCTCTGGCGGGTAGCGCGGCTGTGATCAGTATGGGGGTTTCGCTTGTGACGCTTTCCGTTGTTCTTGCACTGGTTAAGGTTTAGACATTATCCTGTCAGGATGCCGTTATTTCAGGCTGTTCGTTCAGGGTCGCGAGGTGAATGCCAACGCTTTCGGCAAGTGCGTCTAAGTCGTAACCCCCCTCAAGCGCGGATAAAATTCGCCCCTGACAGTATTGATCTGCACATTCCATTAATCGGGCGGTCATCCAGGCGTAGTGTTCGCTGCTCAGGTTGATGCTCCCCAAGGGATCAGCGCGATGCGCATCAAATCCTGCGGAGATCAAAATCATGTCAGGTTTGAAATTATGTATCGCCGGCAATATTTTTTCGCGGAATGCATCCTGGTAATCATCATCGCCCGTGCCGGCATTCATTGGACAGTTGAGCGTTGCGCCCTGTCCTGCGCCTATGCCGTTTTCCGAGCGTGATCCGGTGCCGGGGTAGTGAGGATATTGATGCGTGCTGATAAAAAAAACGCTGGGGTCTTCTTCAAATAAGTGTTGAGTGCCATTGCCATGGTGCACATCCCAATCCACAATCAGGATTCTTTCGAGGCCGTGTTGTTGCTGGAGATATCGGGCGGTAATGGCAATATTATTAAAAAGACAAAAGCCCAGCGCTTCATTTCGTTCGGCGTGGTGACCCGGGGGACGAATTAATGCAAACCCGTTATTCACTTGACCACTGACAATTGCATCGCTTAATGAAAGGACTGTACCCACCGCGAGGCGCGCAATCTCAAACGAGTCTGGACTAATCACGACGTCTGGCGAATCCAGATAAGAAAGACCTTGTGCGCAACTGGTCTGCGCACGATGGATGAGACCTTCATCGTGCATAGATGAAATTTGATCAAGATTGCACTCTACCCCACCCATCATGTGCAAGGACGGGAACCAGGGTTTGCTTTCGAGATGGGCCAACGTGTGTGAAAGTCGGGCGGGTCGCTCGGGATGCCCAATACCGGTGTCATGATCCATAAATCGGGTGTCACTGGCAAAAGCGGTTTTCATGTTGACGTTTTCCGTAAGAGATCGCGGCTCGTTAAAATGCGTGCCGAATCGTTTAAATTACCGGCTTCTTAGTGAAGCGATCAGGGAAGCCACTCGTTGCGAACGTTGAGTGACTTTCGAGTTTGACGAACAAGTATAGTCAACCCAGACTATTTGACGTTACGCTGATTTTTTTCGAAGAACAAGTTCAAGAGCGCCCCGATCATGCTGGCGAGTATTTTCCTGATTTTATTGCTATTGGCGGGACTTTTTATCGCGACTCGCGCCTGGCCCGTAAAAGCCCGGGAGGGTGGGTCATTATCAACCGGAGAGGATTCGTTTCTCAACGGGAACCAGACTTTCACAGTTGGCACCTACAACATCCATCGCGCCAAGGGCGTGGACGGCCAAAAAGATTTAGGCCGGATAGCGGCGGTGATTGGCGATTGCGATATTGTGGCGCTTCAGGAAGTCGAAGGGACCCGTATTTTTCGCTGGCGCGATCAGGCGGCACTCCTCAGTACGATACTTCAGCGCGTGGGGCATTTTACGCCCACCCGCAAGCTTCTTTTTTTTCCGCAGCGAGGCAACGCACTTGTTAGTACTTATTCGATCAAGACTTGGGGGACAACGCCATTATTCCCATCGTCAGGTCGAGCGCATCGAAATTTTTCCGTCTATCAGTTTTGTTCGCCCGGGGGCAGCTTTCATATTGTGAACACGCATCTTTCAAAACCCTCCGAAGGGGAGCGGCCACTAGAGGCGGTCATGCAGGCATTTAAACGTTATCCGCGAGCGATTTTGATGGGCGATTTCAATGCGCCAACGAGTCACCCCTCTATGACGAGACTGATCCCCGGTGACGCAGTTGATGCGCTGTCGAGTATTGAAAATGATACGCGCCGAGTGGATATGATTTTGGTTCGGGGTCTCGTTGTCGAAAAGGCATGGTCGACTCCTATCGGTCCTTCAGACCATCCTTTTTTTGCTGCTCGTATACGATTTAATACCTCCGAAAATTAGCCGGCCGGCACCTCGAAACCTGCATTTTTGAGCATTTTTTCTGATTTTTGAGCGATCATGGGTTGCGGATTATCAGAGCGCCACCATCGTATCCAGCGGGAGACATCCTTGGCGATCGCGCGATCGCACTGGCGCTGGGATTTGTGTTGTCGCATGGCATCAAGATCAATCAGAACAGCGCCTTCGCGGGTCTGTAGAAGATTTGGTGGCTTCATGTCGCCATGAGAAAGTCTATTTTTGTGCAGGACCACCAGGTTCCGCGTCATTTGGTAAAGCGCGTGATCGATAACGTTAACATCCGACTGGTCAGTCAGCGCAGAAGTGCTCATCTCGTCATTAATGTGTTCATAGATAAACCATGATCGCGCCCGCAGGCCATGAACACGCTCCTGGACCCAAGCCACGGGTTGGATAGAGGGAACGCCGATTTCGCCGAGTCGCTTTGCGAAGGCAAAGTTGTTTTCTGCCCGTGAGATTTGAAAAGTAAGCCGAGTTCGATGAAAAATGTTTGCGACGTTGTAACGTTTGACTACGAATTGTTTGCCGTCAAAAGAGGTTAACGCGAGAGCGGTTTTTATATCGGCTTTGAGAATGCAGGCATCGGCAACTAAAAACGGCGCATCAGGATATTTGAGAAGATGCTCTAAAAGTGGGGAACGATGACGGGAAAAAAAATGTCCGCAAAGACTGCCGTGCTGCCATTCCGACACATCGTCGCTTAAGCGTGAAAATGTGTTCTTGGCGTTGGGTGGATAACGTACTGTCACACGCTCCTGACTCGGTCCGTATGATGATTCTCGACAGGAGTCGAGTGAGCCGCCAGTTTTACAGATGGTGCTCGACGCTGCTCCGTTTGATACAAGCGAATTGCCCGACGATTAACTCGCGGCCAGAAGTCTGACTTCTGGCCGAGCGTTTCCCGCAGAGTACTTTGTGTATAAATTTTCATAAATCGCAGTAAATCACGGCGCGTCAGGCCAAGATCCATGCTGGAGTAGTGCAGGCCCGCCACATCTTTGATACGCCATCGCTTCGGTGTGTTTCGCCGCAGCTGCATGCGATGCAGGTCGATAACGGCCAATCGACTCTTGTCCGAGCTGATGTGCCCATTTTCAAATCCGGGCTGGAGTAAAAAATGAACGAGATAAAAATCTCGATGGTTAGCGCCGCTGTGATGTAGTCGGCGGGCGGTCTGCGCAAGTTGCCGGATGAGCCAACGTTTGAATCGAACTTCATGCGGGCGTCTCGGCGGATTTTGTTTCCAGTGACTACAAAATTCTTCAAGGCTTTGCGCGTTTGTGATTTCATCGGTGATGATGAATGATTGGCGTCGAGCGGGATTGCCGCTTGCGGTGCCATAGCCCGCAATACTCAAGGTGTCGATGCCCAGCCGTTGTAAATGGTGCGCGCCGTGCCACTCATTCATTGCGCCGAGCACGGGTAAACGCAAATAGGAAAGATTTTTGAGAATCTCCTGCCATCCCACTCCGGTGTGCGTCTTTAAAAAGTAATTTCGTTTGTTTTGTTTGAACCGAACGGTTTTCCGTCCGGGTGCCTCGCGAAAGATTTCGCCGTCAAGCGACATAATTTTTTCAAATTGACCCAGGTTATCGAGATCGTGGCGCAGGTAGACCCACGGCTCCACAGTCGCATGTTGTGATTTATTTCGTGATTGCTTGTTCTTCATAGCAATCGATTCAATGGCGTTCGCTGCGGTTTGGGGCATGTGATAGAGACTTGATTGAGCACCATAGCCTAAGCCGTTGGCTGACCAGTGTTCCCGATTGCTTGTAATCAGCGCGTCATTCAGATTTTTGTTGAGTAATTTCTGATCAAAAGGAGAAGGCACAACAGCACCGGCATCGGCTTTTTTGATATGGCCTGCATAGCCGCAGACATCGGTCGCGATAACGGGCAGGCCAGCCGCGATGGCTTCGAGCAGGATGGTGCCGGTGTTTTCCATATAGGCCGGATGAATGAGTAAATCGCCAGCGGCAAGTAGTTCGGGAATGTCCATTCGACCGCCGAGAAACTTAATTCGTTCCCCAACACCTAACTTACGTGCAAGCCTTAAGTAGGGCGTCGGTTGATCCTGGCCAACGACAATCAAATGGGTTTTATCCAAGGCGTCTTTGGGTAGGCTCGCAAGTGCGACGATGGCGCGATCAAGGCCTTTTGTTTTAAACCCTGAACCGACGAATAACAAAAGTACATCAGATGCGTTGACGCCAAGCTCGCTGCGCAGTTTTGCGCTGACCCGTTTCCGGTCGGCGATGGGTCGGCGATCTAAATCGAGCGTTGGTGGCAGCAAATGAAACCGTTCTTCCGGTGTACCGTAGTACTGCTGATAGACAGATTTCTCTCGCTCCGAGAGTGAGAGAATTTCGGTTCGGCTTTCCCGACTAAAAACGGCCCGCTCAAAGGTATAAAGATGATGATAGCGCGGGGTGAGGCGATAAAATGGGCCATACTGGGGCGCGGTGCGTCCGAGATAGCAGAAGTCCGCACCGTAGTAGACATCCAATCCAGGCATCTTGTTGAAGCCCACAATAGCGTCGAAGTGTTCTTGATTCGTTGCTTTTTGCATCTGGTTAAAGAAGCGACGATCCCGCACATGATTGCCACCGACTCGACTTGATTTGAGAACATTCAACTGAATGTTTTCAGGTTTTTCACCTTGCCACTCCGAGGTATAAACGGACACCTCGTGACCACGACTCTGGCATTCTTTTAAAATTCGAAGAAAATCGCGTTGAAGGCCGCCATACGGGAAATATTTATAGAGGCAAAGCGCTAGTTTCATGGCGATAACCCTGTTGAAGGGTTTGTTGATAGCACAATAGTTTACCTTGTTATCGAAACGGATTGATTGCCGTTTCGCTCCCAGTTCAACGCCGTTTCACAGATTACTTCGAGACTGTCATAACGAGGCTTCCACTGGAGCAGATCACGAATCTTCTGATTGTCTGCAATGAGTTGGGCCGGGTCGCCCGATCGTCTGTTGGACTCTTGAATTGGAAAATCTGACCCGTTAATTTCCTGCACCGTATCAAGAACTTGCCGGACGCTATATCCATGCCCATAACCACAGTTGATGATGGTTGATGGTTCACCGGCTCCAAGATAATCAAGTGCCTTCAGGTGAGCAGCAGCTAGATCTTCGACATGAATGTAATCGCGGATGCATGTGCCGTCTGGCGTATCGTAATCGGTGCCAAAAATCTCAACGCCTGAGCGTTTTTGGCATGCCGCCTCACAAGCGACTTTAATAAGATGAGTAGCCTCAGGCGTCGACTGGCCCAAATGACCCTCAATTTGAGCGCCCGCCACATTGAAATAGCGAAGCGCGACGTATCGAAGCGGCTTGTTACTGCTCGACCCTGAAGCGATATCCTGCAGAGTCCATTCGGTGATCAGTTTTGTTCGGCCATAAGGATTAATCGGCGCCAAGGGCGCATTCTCGTTCACCGGAATTGACGGCGGATTTCCGTAAACAGCCGCGCTGGATGAAAACACAAATAACCCGATACCACTTTTTTGCGCACATTCAATCAGATTGAAAGAGGCCACTACGTTATTTTGGTAATACTTGCCTGGATTCTCAACCGACTCCGGAACCACGATATGGCCGGCAAAATGAATAATCGCGTCGAAAGTGTTAGCGCGCATGATTTCAAGCATACCCTCTCGATTACCGGCATCGATCTGGTGAAAAGCAGCGTTTTCGGGAATCGCCCAAAGATGTCCGCTATAAAGCGTATCGACTACGGTGACACGATGCCCGGCGTCGATCAGTTGATGGGCGGTGTGAGAGCCGATATATCCGGCTCCGCCTGTGACGAGAATATTGAGAGGGGAAGAAGACAAAAGGCGGCCTCGTTAGATTTTTTGAAATTATATCGTGAGCTGGGGTGAGGAATGAGCCAGCAGTTTGGCGAGCGCGTTAATCACTTTATCAGCACGTAGCTCAGAGAGACATCTGGTATGCCCAAGCGGGCAGTGCCGGGCAAAACAGGGTCGGCAGTCGATCGAGTTAAAAATCGAAGTCGTATTGTCGCCAAGCGGAGGCGTATGCTGCTCGCTGGAAGAGCCAAAAATTCCAACAACAGGGGTATTGGTCGCAGCCGCTATATGCATAAGGCCTGAGTCGTTACTCACAACCGCATCGGCAGATGCTAACAGGTCGATGGCCTCCACAATCGTGGTTTGTCCGACTAGGTTAATGACCGCAGTTGTTGCTTGGCAAGACGCCATGATTTCGTTTGCAATTTTTTGATCACCAGGTCCGCCCATTAGCCAAACTTGCCATCCGTGTGCCGTGGCGTGATTCGCGAGGCTGGCAAACGATGCAGGAGGCCATTGTTTTGCGGGGCCAAATTCAGCGCCCGGACACAGTGCGAGAACGGGCCGCGATTTAATTTTTTTATTAAGTCGTCTAAATATTGTTTGAGGTGCTGATAGATCGGCTTCAAGCTGCGGCGCGGGAAAAGCAGTTTTCCGTATCGATGGTTTCGTTCGCGCTAGATCGATAAATCGATCAACCATCAGATCCCGTTTATGTCGTGGTTTGGGATGACAATCATTGATGAGCCCCCATCTCGGCTCTCCGGAATAGCCCGTGCGTAACGGGATCGCGGCAAAAAAAGGGACCAAAGCGGCTTTGAGGGACCCGGGTAGAACGAATGCCTGGCTGAAGCGCTGCTTTTTCAATGAATGGCCGATACGCCATCTCGCTTTGAGATGAAGGCGTCCGTGTGCAAACGTTGTTTCGATCACGTCATGCACCGCCGGCATTCGTTTGGCTATCGGGGCGGTATTTGCTGGTGCGACGATTGAAATTTTAATGCCAGGATCTTGAGCTTTAAGATAACTGCACAAGCTTTGCGCCATCACCATATCGCCGACCCAGGCGGGGCCGATGACGAGAGTTTTTGAAGGGGTGTCCACAGTGCGCCTGCGTGATGGCGCTAAGTGTCACCCTTGGGTAGAAAGAACTGATTTCCACAGTAAGGGCAAAGGGCGGTTTGACCGGGGGCAATTGGAAGAAAAACCCGGGGGTGCTGACTCCAGAGTTCGGTATTATCGGGTGGGCAGTGCAGCGGCAGATCTTCCGAATAGATCCGATGTACAACGTCCTGTCGATTTTTGTGATTGCCCTTATTAAGGACTGATTCGTTCATGATCAAAAGACTCGGTTTAGATGAAGGTTAGCCAGTCATCATGGAGCGTGTCACGACCGTGGACGCAGTCAAAATAACGGCTTTGAATTAACTCCGTAATGGGGCCACGCGTGCCGCTACCGATCTGCCGACCGTCGAGCTCGCGAATCGGCGTGACTTCTGCAGCAGTACCGGTAAAGAAAGCTTCATCGCAAATGTACACCTCGTCACGGGTGATTCGTTTTTCAACAAGGCTCATGCCGGCTTCTTTGATCAATTGGATGATCGTGTCGCGAGTGATGCCTTCAAGGGCGGAGGTGAGGTCGGGGGTGTAGACGATGCCATCCCTGATTATAAATATATTCTCCCCCGTTCCCTCCATGACATAACCTGAGGCGTCAAGCATCAGGGCCTCATCAGCGCCGCCGGAGACGGCTTCTTGCAACGCGAGAATCGAGTTGATGTAGTTGCCACAGGCTTTTGCGCGACACATCGTGATATTCACATGATGGCGGGTGAATGAGGACGTCCTGACTTTGATTCCGTTTTTAAGGCCATCCTCGCCTAGATAGGCGCCCCACTCCCAGGTGGCAATTGCCACATGCGTTTCCAGCATATCGGCGCGGATACCCATGCCTTCAGAGCCATAGAACGCGAGGGGTCGCAGGTAAGCGGAAGAAAGTTGATTATCACGAACGACTGCAATCTGAGCGTCATTCAGGGTTTTCGAGTCGTAGGGCACTTTCATTCCCAGAATATGAGCCGATCGAAAGAATCGATCGGTGTGATCTTCGAGCCGGAAAATCGCCGTGCCACGATCGGTCTCATAAGCTCTTACGCCCTCAAAGCAGCCAAGACCATAATGCAGGGAATGGGTGAGGACATGAACCTTGGCGTCCCGCCACGGCACCATCTGACCGTCGAACCAGATAAAGCCATCACGATCTGAAAAAGACATCATAGTTTCCTTAAAGGTTAGGGTGAGTGAGTCCGAAGCGCCAAATACAAACCGGATTATGACAAAACTGACAACGTTTTGGGTGCGCGTCGGCTCAATGATTGGACAACATGGCGTGCACCGCTCGAACAGCGTCTTGTGCATATGGGGTGAGTCGGTCGGCAATCTGCTCGGGCAGGATGCCTGGCCCCAAGATACCGATGCCAACCGGTTTATTGGTCTCTAGCTGGAGATCGATAAGACTCTGTATGACGGCTTGACCCATGGTTTGGCCATGTGCGGTTTCGCCTCGCTCAATAATGCCCAGGACGACAGCACCGTCTATCGAGACTTGGGTGAGCAATCGCTTCACCGCCAGCGGCTTTTCCATTGATCCTGGCACCCACTGGATATCGGTCACATTTAGCCCCAGTTGTTGTGCTTGTGCGCAGGCGGCGTTTTTCATGTCCTCGCATGCCTGTTTGTGAAAAGAGCCGATGACCAGTCCAATGTTCAATTTTATTGCCGTTGATTTTCTACCAATGCGGCGATTTTATCTCATTGTTGCGCTTAAGCGCGGCTGGCCCGGTGTCAGCGGTATCGCGATACAGATTTGGGCGTTAGGTCCCGAGGAATTTCTTCCAGACGCCCTGTACGGCTTGACGTTCAGACGCAAACTTGTCGTTGGACACCCGAGATTCGCCGCGTCTGAGTTTGATTTCATTTTCGGCTGCGAGATAGATGTCCAGGGCGCCCGTAAGCTGTGATGCGTCACCCGCGGCGAAAAGACCGATGTTCTGAAGTTGCGTGATAATGCGCCGATTGGCACGAAAAGAGATCAGTTCGGGATGATCTGAGGCATGCTTAAGGATCATGTACTGACATAAAAATTCGATATCAATCAACCCGCCGGGATCGTGTTTGAGGTCGAAATCAATAATCGAAGCGTGCTCGGATCGATAATGATCTCTCATGCGCTGACGCATTTGACACAGATCCTGATGAAGTTTTTCATTGTCGCGGGGTTGGGACAGAATGACTCGTCGAATATCGCCAAACTGTCTCTGGAGAGGCTCTTGGCCGACAACGAGTCGCGCTCGCACTAACGCCTGATGCTCCCAGGTCCAGGCTGATTCTTTTAAGTATTCGGCGTAAACAGGTAAGGGGGTCACGACGGTCCCGGAATTGCCGCTAGGACGAAGCCGGGTATCGATTTCATAGACCTCTCCTGCTGATGTGCGCGTGGTTAGGATATGTGTCAGTCGCTGGACTAGGCGTCGATAATAATGTCGTCTGGCTGAAAGTTCAGTGTTCTCACTTTCCGAAGACTCATCAAAGACGAAGACAATGTCGAGGTCTGAGTGATAACCTAATTCTTCACTGCCAAGTTTTCCATAGGCGATGATGCCAAGCTCAGTGTTGCTCGGCCGCTCGACGCCGTCGAGAGTGGCCTCAGCGAGTTTTAAGCTTTCGTCAAGCAGCGCACCGGCGAGGGCACTAAGTGAGAGAGCCACTGTTTTGGTGTCGATTAATCCCGCAATATCGGCTGCTGCCACGCGTAGGGTATAGGCTTGCCGAAATTCACGGAGCACCTCCATCCCGGCCTCCAGGTCCGTCCCTGCTCGTTCCATCTTCGTACCCAGTTCTTTGGTGATTTCAAGGCGATCTTTCACCTGAAAAGTGGCAATGGGATCGAGCAGTTCGTCCAGAATAACGGGATGTTTTGCAATCCATTGACTGATTTCGCTCGACGCGCATACGAGTCGCACGAGTTGTGATAACGCCAAAGGATTCTCAGATAAAAGCGCGAGATAGGCCGATCGCCGACCAATGGACTGAATGAGGAATATCGAACGCGTTAGGGCGGTATCAGAATGTTCGGAAGCCAGGCACTGCTGAAGGATTTTGGGCATTAATGTGTCGAGTCGCTCCCGACCTTCGCGTGAGAAGACCTGATAAAAGCGACTGCGCGGGATACCCTCTAATAGAGACTTAATCTGAACAGGTTCCTGAAAGCCGAGCTGAGCGATCTGCTCGGGTTCCGCTTGTTCAGCGACAGCACTCCGCCAAAGATCCTCAAAACCAGAATTCGGTTTTCCCGATCCTTCGGCAGTTGCCTCATTAAAAACAGATTGAAACACCGAGTGCACATTTTCGGTAACCGTAGCCAGCTCAAGTTCGAGCACCTCCGGGGATTCAAAGCCTGAGGAAAAAGCAACGCGGGCACGACTCACGTCTTCGGTGGGCAAGGAGTGAGTCTGCTGGTCGTCCAAGATCTGTAGGCGATGCTCAATGCTGCGAAGGAACTCATAGGCCTGTTTGAGGTGATGACAGGTGTCTTGCGAGAGCGTCTGCGCTTCAGGCAACAATTGAAGCGCCTGATAGAAACTAGGGGTTTGCAATCGTTTGTCGCGTCCTCCAAAAATTAATTGGTGACTTTGGACCACAAATTCAATCTCCCGAATTCCCCCTCTGCCGAGCTTGAGATTCTGGGCCAGTAATTTTTTTGACTGTTCTTGCTCAATCAGGGACTTCATGCGCCGAATGGCATCAATGGCCCCAAAGTCGAGATATTTTCGATAGATGAAGGGTCGAATATTTTCAATCAGCTCCTGGCCTGCATCCATATCGCCGCCCACGGGCCGGGCTTTAATGAGCGCATATCTCTCCCAGTCTCGACCATGCGTGAGGTAGTAATGGTCGAGCGCGTCAAAAGAGAGCGCAAGGGGTCCGCTATTTCCATTGGGCCGTAATCGCATATCAACTCGGAACACTATTCCTTGATCGGTTGGCCTTTGCAGTAGGTCGATCAGGTGTTGTCCGACTTTGACGAAAAACTCATGATTGCTGATTGATTTTGAACCATCGGTATATCCAGATTCACGGAAACTAAAAAGGAGATCAACATCGGAGGACATATTGAGCTCTCGTCCTCCAAGTTTCCCTAAGCCGATCACACTGAGTCGTACAGGTTCGCCGCTGACCTCGCCTATGGGATCTCCATAGTGTTCCCGAATTTTCTGATGCGCACATGAAAGAGCGGCATCGATAGAGGCGTCAGCCAGTTCAGAGAGGGTTGACATCACTTCATTAAGGGGCGCAAGGCCCATCAGATCACGCCACCCCAGGCGAGTGATTTCTATTTTGCGAATTTGCCGAAGCTCCGACATCAGTGTGGGGGTGTCTTCGCTGAGAGTGCCAATGGTTTTCGCAATCTCACCGGGTTTGCGGGGAGCGGCTGACGCCTTGATATCTCTCAACAGGTCTTTTGTGGTTTCAAGATTGCGCGCGATAAATTCGCTTCCCGCAATGACCCGACGGAGTGATTTCAAATCGGGGTGATCTGGTGTTTTTCTGTGAAGCGCCTCATCGATAACGGCTAATCGATCGATATGGGCATCTACAATTGATGCGACGTTAATCGGGATTTCTGGCTGATGGGTTAGGATGTCCATAACGTAACGCGTTCTTATTGGGGCGGTTGCAACAAATTTTCCGTCAACTTTCCTCTAAAATTTGGTTTAGGTTGTAATCATACAAGTTTGTGGGTCGATCCTTAATGGATGGCGTTTTTTAATAACTTAAAGGAGTTAACGCAGCGGTGGAAGATATTTTTAATTTCGAAAAAACAGTAAGTCGCTGCGCAGTAGTCGGGCATCCGATAAGCCATAGTCAATCGCCCCGCATTCATGATGCTTTTGCGCGTCAGTTTGGTATCACGTTGGACTATCAGGCAATCGATCTCGACCCCATCGCTTTTGAGCAAGGGGTTCATCATCTGCAGGCAGGAGGACTTCTGGGCCTTAATGTGACAATACCTTTTAAGGAAGCCGCGCGGCGTTTGGCAGATGAGGTGAGCGAGCGAGCCGCACTCGCCGGCGCGGTTAATACGCTGTCGTTTTCGCGACATGGACAGATCTTGGGTGATAACACAGATGGTATCGGGTTTATCGAAGATCTTGAACGTAACCTTGATTCATCTATCGATGGCGCTGAAATACTTCTGATCGGCGCTGGCGGCGCGGCACGCGGGATTTTCCATCCTATTCTGTCGCGTAACATTGGTCGTCTAGTCCTAACAAATCGAACGTTGTCCCGAGCAGAAGATCTCGCGATACTCGCCAAAGATGACAAAGTGCAGACATGTGCTTTCGAGGATATTTCCGGGTCTTTCGATCTTGTCATTAACGCGACGGCAACAAGCTTAACCGGTGGTCTTCCTGATATTTCCGATCAGGTGTTTCATCCAAGGAGCATTGCTTATGATCTTGCCTATTCTGATCAACCCACCGCGTTTATGCGCTGGGCGACTAGCGCGGGTGCCGCAAGTGCGGTTGACGGTTTGGGGATGCTAGTTGAGCAGGCAGCAGAATCGTTCTGGATATGGCATCAAAAACGCCCGGAAACAGGCGTCGTTATTGATGAGTTGCGATCTGGAGTCCGCTAGGTCTCGTTATGTAGCGAACCATCCTGGCACGTCCTGCCGGATGACCTCTGACAGCGCCTTGATGTGATCTTGTCGGGCATTGAGGCACGGAATATAAGAAAAGTGGTTGCCCCCGGCTTTCTCAAAAATCTCCGCATTTTCTTCGGCAATTTCTTCAAGGGTTTCGAGACAATCAGCGGCAAATCCAGGACAGATAATGTCCACGCTTTTTGTGCCTGAGGCGGGGAGCGCTTCAAGCGTTTTATCCGTGTAGGGCGTCAACCAGGGTGCTTTTCCGAATCGCGATTGGAACGTTAGCATCCACTCATCAGGATTGAGTGCTAATCGGTCCGCCAATGCCTTCGCCGTGGCGTGACACTGCTCGTAGTAGGGATCGCCCTGATCAGAATAACGTTGCGGGGTGCCGTGAAATGACATGATGAGTTTCTCGCCTCTCCGATGCTTCGCCCAATGCTCATGAACAGATTGAGTTAAAGCGTCGAGATACCCGTGATGACAGTGATAGTCCCGTATGAGATGGGTGCTGGGGAGATTGCGCCAGCTTTTCAGAACATCGTTGACCGCATCGAAAACTGAAGCGGATGTGCTGCAGGAAAACTGAGGGTAAAGGGGCAGCACGACGAGTCGGGACATGCCTTCGTTGGCCAGATGGGTCATCACGGAATTAACTGACGGTTCGCCGTATCGCATCGCCATGGCAACATGAACTGACTCCCCGTGCTCAGTCGTCAACAGGGTTGCCAGTTGCGCCGTCATCTCCTTGGTGTGCGCCATTAGCGGCGATCCCGAGTCACCCCAAATCTTGGCATAAGCCGCTGCGCTTCTCTTCGGTCGAATTCGGAGAACAACGCCGTGCAATATCCAGCACCATAACCAACGGGTAAGTTCAACGACCCGATGGTCGTGCAGAAATTCACCAAGATAACGGCGAACCGCGCCAGTTGAAGCGGCTTCTGGCGTGCCGAGATTGACCAGTAAAACACCGGTGCGCGTCGAGGTGGATACGGTTAAACCACGTTTATAACGCATTAATGATAATGCCTCATTTGCTTTGGCTTTGGCCATAATCAATCATGCGCTTGATGGGTATGGCCGCTCGAGATCGAATGGTTTCATCGACGATGACTTCGTTTTGTTCCGATTTGAGCACATTGACCAACCGCTGTAGATCGTTCATCTTCATCCAAGGACAGTGCGCACAACTTTCGCAGGTGGCACCTTCGCCTGCGGTTGGCGCTGCGAGGAAATTTTTGCCGGGCGCACGTTGACGCATTTTATGAAGGATACCTTCTTCAGTTGCGACAATGAACAGCGGTGCATTCATTGTTTCGACTGCGTGAATCAACTGTCCGGTCGAGCCAACGATGTCGGCCAAATTAATAACAGAAGGAGGCGACTCTGGGTGCACGAGCACTTTTGCGTCCGGATTTAACTGTTTAAGCTGCTCGAGTACTTCGCCTTTAAATTCTTCGTGAACGATACAGCTTCCTTCCCAAAGCAACATATCCGCACCCGTTTGTCGTTGTACGTAGTCACCAAGATAACGGTCGGGCGCCCAAATTATCTTTTCGCCTTGATTTGAAAGGTCCTGAATAAGATTTAACGCAATCGATGAAGTAACGACCCAGTCAGCCCGGGCTTTGACCTCTGCACTGGTGTTAGCGTAAACCACGACCGTCCGGTCAGGATGTTGATCGCAAAAATCAGAAAACACATTAATGGGACATCCTAAATCCAGAGAGCATTCAGCTGCGCTTTCAACCAGAAAAACCTGCTTTTCCGGGCTGAGAATTTTCGCGGTTTCTCCCATGAAGCGAACGCCCGCCACCAAAACGGTGCGCGCTTTGTGCGCAAGCCCGAACCGCGCCATCTCTAATGAGTCGGCCACGCAACCCCCGGTGGCGTCCGCCAATTCTTGGATATCACTATCGACATAGTAGTGCGCGACCAACACCGCATCCCGTGCCCGCAGAAGCATCTTGGCTTCGTCGATGAGTGCATTTTTCTGGCGATGTGCCAGAGGTTCCGGCAGGCTCGCTCTTGCTGTCGCGGCTTGCGCCGCAATATCAAGATTCCGGCTGCGTGATGTTATTTGGGAAGAAGGCTGCATATGGCTATAGTGTTCGCGCAAGCGTCAAGACGGCGTCATCGCGGGTTGTGCGTTAAATTACGGCAGTATTTAATTTTAGTTAGTCAGAAACCAAACTCTATTATATGCACTGGATTGTATTAGGCATTATCGCGTTAGCGCTAATTATCACTGCAAGTTCGTATCCGCGACTTGCATTCGGTCTGCTGGCGGCTTTTCTGGGCATTGGAATTTTGCTTTTACAGGTAATTCCAGGCGAACGGGAGAGCGCTCAGAATATGATTGATGCAAGTCACGTTGAGATCAGTCAGGTTAATGTCGTTGACGCCTATGCCGGAAGTTTTGACTTAAGTGCCCGTGTTTTTAATCGCGCTTTAGCATCGTCGTTATCAGAATTGACGTTGAGAATCAGTTTGGATGATTGCAGTGATCCTGGCGAGAATGGTCAGGATCAACATTGTCAGTCTCTGGGTTCGTCGACAGTACAGGTCGCGGTCAATATTCCCGCGAACGAGGCTCGGGACTTTCAGGTGAATCTTTCGTTCCCAAGTGCGGTAGTGCGCGGTAGTGCGCGTTGGATCGTTGAGCCCGTTTCGGCGCTTGCCCGTAACTAAATGATCGTCTAGCCAAACAAAAAAAGCGGCAGGTGAACCTGCCGCTTTTTCATCCATTTGTAAATCGGATGGAGTACAAAAACGCTCGCGCGTTATTTACCTTCTTTTGGTCGCTTTTTTCTTAGCAGCCTTTTTCTTGGTTGCTTTCTTAGCTACCTTTTTCTTAGCAGCTTTTTTCTTCGTTGCTTTTTTCTTGGTTGCTTTCTTAGCTACCTTTTTCTTTGCTGCTTTTTTCTTAGTTGCCTTTTTGGCTACTGCTTTCTTGGCTACTTTCTTAGCTGCTTTTTTCTTCGTTGCTTTTTTCTTCGTTGCTTTCTTAGCTACCTTCTTTTTTGGCGCTGCCTTTTTCTTGGTCGCCTTCTTCTTTGCCGCCATAATGGCCTCCTGCTTAGGGTTGATGTACCTACGAATCAAAAATTGATTCACGTTTTCGGCTTATCGACACACCGCCTCTATCAGCAATACCACTTTGCGTTTCTCGTAAACATTAACTTCACCTGATCTAATGAAACGAGGAAGCGTACCGGTAAACTTTGGAATAACAACAAATAGTTATTCCTTGAACGCGAACTATAGTCATGCATTAATAAATGTCAAGCAAACACAATTTGATTTTTTTTGATTAACACTGTAGGAAAAATAGGTTTTAAAAAATAAAAAGTTCTTGTTAAGAAACTACACGAAGTTTGACTCAGGAATTTTTTTAAAAACATCTCACGCAAATTGGAAAAATTCTTCGAGTCGCAAATTTTTTAAAAACAAAAACAGCAAAAAAACAACTGAAAAAATAGACTAATTTTTAATGATGGCTATTGGGCGTTTAACAACGGAAGAATAAGTTGAAGCGTCTTCGAGGTCGCACCGGTGTTTTGGTGAATCATATTTTTGCCGCGATCCCCCATTAAATTTCTTAGATTGGGGTCCTGAAGGAGCTGATTTAAAACTTTGTCTAAATCTTTTTCATCTTTGATTTGAAAACCCGCTTTAGCCTCAAGTGTGAGGCGACTGATCTCAAGAAAATTACCCATGTTGGATCCGAACACCACGGGCACGCCCGCGGCGCAGGGTTCCAAAATGTTATGTCCGCCAATGCCTCGAATCGGAATAAGACTGCCGCCGACCACCGCGATATCTGCCGCTCCGAAAAGAATTGCCAACTCTCCCATGGTGTCAGCGATCTGGACGTTCACCTGATTATCAAGTTTGCGGTCGTCGATGCTGCGGCGATTGGTTTCAAAACCATTTTTCGTGACTAATCGAGCGACAGGGTCAAATCGTTCCGGGTGGCGGGGCGCGATAACCAGAAGTAAATCGCTAAATCTTGCCTGGAGTTTTTTAAACGTGCGAAGCAATAGCGCCTCTTCTCCTTCGTGAGTACTGCCAGCAACGATGACGGGACGGTTGAATCCCCACTCAGCCCTAATCGTGTGAGTGAGTTCCGCTATATTGAACGGCATCTTAATCTCGAACTTGGTACTGCCTGTTCGATGGATTTTGTTGGCGTCCGCGCCTAGGGTTTGGAGGCGACGTCGATCATCTTCGGTCTGGGTTGCGAATACTGATACCCTCGATAAGACGGAACGGATAAGAGGTCGAATCATGTGATATCGATTTGCAGATTTTTCGGATAACCGGATATTGGCCATGGCGACGGGGATGTTTCTTTGATGACAATGTCTGATGATGTTCGGCCAAATTTCGGTTTCCATCAGAATCAGCACTTTGGGCTGGACGTGATCAAGAAATCGTTTAACGGCGAAACCGTAATCGTAAGGTACGTAGCGGTGAACAACAGACGTGCTAAATGTATCGACCACCTGTCGAGCCCCTGTTGGGGTCATCGTTGTAATGATGACTCGTGCGGCGGGGTGGTCTGTTAGGAAATCTTGAACCAACGGTGTGGCGGCATGAACTTCTCCAACGGACACGGCGTGTATCCAAAGATCAAAAGAAGGCTCTATTTTTTTACCGTTGCCAAAACGTTCGCCGAGTCGATTGAGATAACTCGGATTTTTAATGATTCTCAAGACCAGTTTTAAAACGAGTAGGGGCAGGATTAACCAAAGTGCGAGCGTGTAGAAAATGATGGGCATGGTTAGCAGATCAAAAAGACAATCCCGATGCCGACTCACCCAGCCAATCTCGCGGTTTGAGAAAATCTGTAACAAGTGTCTGTTCTGCGCTGCCGGGCTCGTCTTTTCGATCATATTGCCAATTGACTTTGGGCGGTAGTGACATCAGGATCGATTCGGTTCGACCGCCACTTTGGAGTCCAAAAAGCGTACCGCGGTCATAAACCAGATTGAACTCGACATAACGTCCCCGGCGATAAAGCTGGAATGATCGTTGGCCAGAAGAGAATGCTTGAGTTCGTCTTTTTGAGACAATCGGCAGATAAGCCGGCAAAAAATGGTTTCCAACGCTTCGGGTTAATGCGAATGCGGTCTCAAAACCGCCCTCAGAGTAATCATCGAAAAAGAGTCCCCCGATCCCTCTTTGCTCGTTTCGATGTTTTATAAAAAAATAATCATCACACGCTTTTTTAAGCTTTGGATACAGATTAGACCCAAAAGGCTCGACTGCGGCTTTAGCCGTTGTGTGCCAATGGATCGCATCCTCGATATATCCATAGTAAGGCGTTAGATCGAATCCGCCCCCAAACCACCAGATCGGTCGATCGTTAGTGTGTGCGTAGAAGAATCGAACGTTCATGTGCGATGTGGGCACGAAAGGATTTTCGGGATGGATGACAAGGGATACGCCCATCGCCTGAAAAGGGCTTCCCGCAAGTTCGGGGTGTCGTGCTGACGCGGCTGCCGGCAGCGAATGGCCTTCAACATGGGAGAAGTTGACACCTGCTTGTTCAAACAGCAGGCCCTTTTGCAATATCCGGGTTCGACCCTGGCCGCTGGATGATTCCCATGCATCCTCTTCGAAGATGCCCTCGCCATCCGCCTTGCCTAATGCCGTGCAGATGCCATCTTGAAGTGTTTTCAGGTAGCCGCTGACTTGTGCGATATCAACATCGTTATTCAATTGCGCTAGCCCCTGATTGACTTTCCGGTCAGTGCGTCTGTGATGGTGCTGGGTTCCGAGGCGTTGCCTACCGCTGCGTCGAGAATACAATCAATTTCATTGTTGAATTCATTTTTTACGGACTGCGCGGTTCGCAAAGGCGGCCGACCCGATCGATTTGCGCTGGTGGATACGAGAGGCATACCACTATCGTGACAGAGTTGTTGCACAACGGGGTGGTTCGTGACGCGAACCGCTAGTGAGGGATGTTGACCGCGTAGCCAGGACGGGACACTCGACAGGGCGGGTAACAGCCAGGTATGTGGTCCAGGCCAGGAAGCCAGTGGTGCCGCCATCAATTTTTCATTTGTCATATCAACGAGTCCCCGAAGTCTCAGGGGGGTGTCAGCGATCACGATAAGGCCCTGTCGCCAATGCCGATTTTTTAAAGCCAGTATACGGCGCACGGCCTCTTGATTGGAGGGGTCACACCCCAATCCAAAGCAAAATTCTGTTGGGTAGGCAATGACGCCGCCACGATGGAGGCAGTCAACGCCATCAGAAACCTCGCGTGTTAATGAATCTTTAATGATCGGGTACCTTCGGCCAGTCAGTTAAACGGCCCGCCAACCAATGTCAGGCCGCCATCCGGCTCCGGGCCATTGGACTGACCCGACTCCGCTGTACGCATTTTTTTGGGCGTCGATCAGGGTTTGTCCTAGTGCCGTTACGCAAAGCACTCGTCCACCGTCCGTCAGGATTTTATGATGTTCTGTTCGAGTACCCGCATGGAAAACTTTTATATTGGGGGAATCGATTTGATCAAGTCCATGAATTTCATCGCCCCGCGGGTAATCCCCGGGGTAGCCGTCTGCAACCATCACCACGCCCAGCGCATAACGGGAGTCCCATTCCAACGAGAAGTCATCGATACGCTCCTCGATTGCTGATATACACAGCGCGATCAAATCGGATTGCAGCCTCATCAATATGGGTTGGGTTTCCGGATCACCCAGGCGACAGTTGAACTCCAGGACTTTAGGATTTCCGTTGGGATCAATCATTAGGCCTGCGTACAAAAATCCAAGGTAAGGCATGCCTTCTTCTGCGAGTCCGCGAACTGTGGGATTAATAATTTCGTCCATGATGCGTTTATGCAGGGTGGGATCGACATTTGGCGCGGGGGAGAAAGCACCCATTCCCCCGGTGTTGGGCCCTTTGTCGCCCGCTTCTCTCGCTTTATGGTCCTGTGAAGTGGCGAGCGGGATGACTTGAGTGCCCGAAGCGACGCAAATAAAGCTGACCTCTACGCCCTCCAGAAATTCTTCGATGACGAGCGTTTGTCCTGCGTCCCCGAAGCGTTGGTCGACAAGAATTTCGTCAATCGCGTTTAGCGCATCGACCTGGGTGTGTGCAATGATGACGCCTTTTCCTGCCGCCAAGCCGTCAGCTTTTAGCACCAGCGGAAGCGCGTGAGTGAAGACGTGTTCTCGAGCGTGTTCAGCATTTGTGAAAGATCGCCAGCTCGCGGTAGGGATTTGATGTCGATCGAGAAAATTTTTCGTAAAACTTTTGGATGCTTCCAGTTGGGCCGGACCGCTGCGGGGACCGAAGCAAGGGAGGCCGGCTTCCGAAAATCGATCGACAATGCCATCGACTAAAGGCGCTTCTGGACCGACGATCGTGAGATGCACTTGTTTTGAAATAGCAGCAGAGATAAGCCCGTCGATGTCATCGGCTTTGACCGGAATATTCTCGACGTGCTTTTCCGTCATTGTGCCTGCATTTCCAGGGGCAACGAACACTTTTTCGACTTGAGGGGAAGCGACGGCTTTCCATGCGAGCGCGTGCTCGCGCCCACCATTGCCAACAATGAGAACTCGCATACGCTAGTGCCGGAAGTGCCGCATGCCGGTGAATACCATTGCCATGTCCTGCTCATCGGCAGCGGCGATGACTTCATCATCACGTTGTGAGCCACCGGGTTGGATGACGGCCTGGATCCCGGCTTTTCCAGCGGCATCAATGCCATCGCGGAAAGGAAAAAATGCGTCTGAAGCCATTACCGATCCGGTAACCGTTAGGTTCTCATCAGCCGCCTTGATTCCTGCAATGCGGGCCGAATAAACACGACTCATCTGACCTGCCCCAATCCCTATGGTTCTAAGACCTGAGGCATACACAATGGCATTGGACTTTACAAATTTTGCAACGGTCCAGGCAAACAGTAAATCTTCGAGTTGTTCTGCGCTGGGTTTTTTCTGCGTCACGACCTTTAGATCAGATACGGTCACACGACCCATATCTTGATCCTGCACTAACAGACCGCCCCCGATTCGTTTGAAGTGGCGTTGTGCAAATCCGAGCGGATCGATCCCCGACACTTTGAGGACACGAATGTTGGGTTTTGATGCGAATATCTCGAAAGCCGCTTCTGAGTAATCCGGTGCGATCATGACCTCGACAAATTGTTGTTCGATGATGATCTTGGCTGTCGTTTCATCGACTGTTCGATTAAAAGCAATAATGCCTCCAAATGCGGAGGTGGGATCGGTAGCGTAAGCCGCTTCATAGGCCTGTAGCACAGTCTGTGCGACAGCAACCCCACAAGGATTAGCGTGCTTAATGATGACGCAGGCGGTGTCTTTAAACGCGCTGACGCACTCAAGCGCGGCATCAGCGTCGGCAACATTGTTGAAGGAAAGCGCTTTTCCTTGAATTGAAATTGCTGAAGCCAGGGTGCCGGTCGCTGGCGCTGACTCTTTGTATAGCGCAGCGCTTTGGTGAGGGTTCTCACCGTAGCGCATCGTCTGGGCTTTTTCATACTGCAGGTTTAGCATTCGGGGCAGTCCATCTTCCGGGTCGAGTGTGAGGTAATTGGAAATCATCCCGTCGTATTGGGCGGTATGACTAAAAGCTTTTGCAGCGAGTTCGCTACGAGTGATCTGTGACACGCCACCACTATTTTCGATCTCTGAAGCCACCCGATCGTAATCGGACTGACTCACAATTACAGTTACCGAATCATGATTCTTAGCCGCGGCACGGATCATTGAGGGTCCCCCGATATCGATGTTCTCAATCGCATCTTCTCGCGTGCAGGCTTCCTGTTCGATCGTTTGCGCAAAGGGGTATAGGTTGACGGCCACGAGATCGATTGGATTAATGTCGTGGCGGGACATTTCTTCGTCGTCGATGCCGCGCCGGCCGAGCAAGCCGCCATGAATTCGGGGATGAAGCGTTTTGACCCGACCATCCATCATCTCGGGAAAACCGGTGTAGTCTGATACCTCGATGACGGGCACTTTCTTCTGCTGTAAGAGACGGGCGGTACCTCCGGTAGACAGAATTTCAACGCCGTGCGCTGAGAGTCTTTTAGCGAATTCGACGATGCCCTGTTTATCGGAAACGCTGATTAGGGCTCGCCGTACGGCGCTTATTTTTTTTGTGGTTGCCATTTGAAAAGTTTTCTATTTTTTGAAGCGTTATTCAATCCCTTTAAATAAGGTTTGATATTCACCGTAGCCGGTGAGCCGTTAGTTTTTTTCGAAGCGTATTTCGATTCAGTCCCAACAGTTTGGCGGCTTTGAGTTGATTGCCCTCAACATGTTGCATGACCTGCTGAAGAAGGGGCCGTTCGACTTCTGTAATAACAAGATCATATAGACCCTCAGTCGCAACACCATCAAGGTCGTTGAAGTAGGCCGTCAAGGACTGATGGACGCAGTGGGCTAAGGGAGGCGTTTTAGGGGTGTTCATCGCTTGTTTTTTCAAAAAGTTGTGCAAATAGCGTGTTGACCAGATTTTGTTGCAGGTCGGGTGAAAGCGCTCGGTTGAATTGAGTGCGAAAAGTTGAATCCGCGCCGAGTTTTTCAGCATACCACTGTACATGCTTACGAGCGATTCGGACGCCTTGCTCAATTCCGTAGAAACTATACAGCTCGACGAGGTGGTTAATGACGACCTCGTGCTTGCGCGCTAATGAGGGGTCTCCAGGATCATCAAATTTTCGAAGGACCTGATCAATTCGATCAAGCAGCCACGGTTGTCCCTGCGCAGCTCGTCCGATCATTACCGCGTCGGCGCCTGTTATTTTAAGAACCTCGATCGCCGTTTGGGGTGAGTCGATATCCCCGTTTGCTATGACGGGGATCGAGATCGATGACTTGACGGCACGAATGGTTTCGTAATCGATAGGCCCGTGATAGCGGCAAGCTCGGCTTCTGCCATGGACAGTCAGCGCTTTGATACCCGCTTCCTCGGCAATCTTGGCAATGGTGATGGCATTTCGATGTTCTCGATCCCAGCCGGTCCGCATTTTTAGTGTGACAGGGACTGAAGCGGCCGATACCACGGAATCAAGAATGCGACCCACCAGTGGCTCATCTTTCATTAACGCAGACCCAACTAGTTTTTTGCACACTTTCTTGGTCGGGCAACCCAGATTGATGTCGATGATTTGGGCCCCCCGGCTGACGTTTTCTCTTGCGGCGTCCGCCATCTGCTCCGGATCTGCGCCAAGGAGCTGGACACTGACAGGGTCTGATTCTCCACCATGTGTTGTTCGTTGCCGAGATTTTCGAGAGTTTCGAAGTTGAGGTGCAGCGCTGACCATTTCGCTTACGGCCAGGGCGGCCCCAAATCGTCGAGCGAGGTGACGGTAAGGTTGATCGCTTACGCCTGCCATGGGCGCTGCGATAACCTGTCCCGGTAGTTGAACATTGCCAATAGTGACTCCCGTTTCTTCTTCGGGAAAACCGATATTACGCATGATCTCGTGCAACCAAAATTAGGATCGAACCGCTCGTGCCGACAGGCCCCGAACGCGGGGATCGACGTTAGCCAGTACCAATCTCACGACAGCCTCCCGACCGCTGCCAATGACCACGGCACCATTGGCAACACCATATTCGTGTGGCAGATACGTCCGTCGACCAAGCAGTTCTCCTGAAGCCCCATTTAAACTTATCTCCAAAGATGGATAATTTTTGGAATTGTGACTGTGGTTCAGTAGATGCACCCGCACGATGAGTGCTTCAGGTGCCGTTCGATGAAGGTCGATGCTGCTGTGCGTGACCGAGATCGCCGGTCCGTTTAATGGTGGAGCGAGTTCGCAGCCCGTTTGGCGACAAAGGGCGGCAATAAACGGCCGCATCTGGGGAGCGCTCGCGATTTCGTCAAGCAAGACAAATCGAACCTGAAAGAAAAGTCCGAATACAGCGATTAAAATTCCGGCAAAGGGCCAAATTGAGCGCGATGCTAATTTTTCCTCTGTGGGATCAGGTGGCCTCAGGCTGACCGATGGGTCTTCATCGGGCGCTTGAGAATCGTCATCTACCCAGGCTTGAAGTCGCGGCTCGGTTCGACCTGATGAGTAAAAAGAACCGACCGCTTCGTAATCATCTTCCGGATAATTTGTACTGCGATCATCTGCTGGTGTCGTTAATGGCTTTTCGTCATTTAAACTTGAAAAAGTTGAAATCTTCGCGGGAATCGCGGATGCGAGAATGGGATTGGGTATCTGGTCAATCAGGTTCCACGCGGCATTAAATTCAGCTCCACAGGTCTCGCAGGCGATGAGCCCCGTGTTAACCTGTAATACCTCTGGTGAGATTTCTATTGATGCCTCACAGAGATTGCATCTCGCTTGAAGTTTTGATGAGCGGGGTGTGAGCATGAGGTAATCGAGAGCTTCAGTTACGCGACCCGTGTAGGACAACCCATTCCTCTTGTCGGTCGAGCGCTAGATTGTACTGCGGGAAGACGTTTTGTACCCGGTCAGCCTGGGACTCTAGGATTCCGCTGAGTATGAGTTGCCCTCCGGTTTTGAGGTGGCGATTCAGTTTGGTGGCGAGCTCAATAATGGTTCCGGCAAGAATATTGGCAATCACAATATCAAATTGGGAGTCGGGGTCGATTTCTTCTGGCGTCATCACGGTAAGATTCTTCTCGACGTCATTGAGCGCCGCATTTTCACGACTGGCCGTTAGGGCGCGCGGGTCAAGGTCTACGCCGATGGCGTGCTGACCGCCCATCGCGAGTCCGGCTATCGCTAGAACACCAGAGCCACAGCCGAAATCCAGAATGGTTTGATTGTCGACGTTAAGGTGCTCGAGTGTCCGTAAGCATAGCTGAGTGGTAGGGTGCGTTCCTGTTCCAAAGGCAAGCCCCGGGGTGATGATAATTTCCAGGCCGCGAGCTGCCGAAGACGGCTCCCAGGGCGGGCAAACCCAAAGACGGTCGCTCACTTTTAAAGGCGGAAAGTTTTCCCGGCCGGACAATTCCCAGTCTCTATCTGGAAATTCCTCGATGACAGGATGACACGACGGGCCCAACACCTGCTTCAGTGTCTCAAGAATGGGTGATGTGCGGATTCCGGATTCGAAAAGACCGGAGATAATTTGTTGGGTCCAGCACGGATCGTTTGGCGTGGCGCCGTCGAATTGGGGCGAGTCGCCCGCGTCGACGTGAGTAATCGCCAAGGCGCCTAGGCCGTGAAGGATTTCGTCAACGCGTCCGGCCGAGTGACCCGCAGTGGTGATTGAGATGCGTATCCAATTTGACGGGTCTGAATGGGCCACGCTGCTAAGGGTGATGCACTAAGGGAAAAGCTGGCGTTCGAGGTAGTGGATATCGAGGGCCCGCTGTCGGAATGCGGCATCATCGACCAGACGCTGCTGGAGGCTGATATTGGTGTCAATTCCCTCTATGACCATCTCTCGCAGTGCGCCGCTCATACGCTGAATCGCTTGATCACGATTCTCACCATAAGCGATGACCTTGGCGATCATCGAATCGTAGTAAGGCGGCACTTTGTAGTTATTGAAGATATGAGAGTCAACACGAATTCCTGGGCCACCGGGCTGGTGATATTGGGTAATTTTCCCGGGCGAGGGCAGAAAAGTCTCGGAGTTCTCCGCGTTAATTCGGCATTCGACGGCATGCCCGCGAATCCTGACATCAGCTTGTTTAATGCTCAGCGGTTCTCCGGCCGCGATTTTGATCTGCTCGCGCACGATATCGACTCCGGTGATCAACTCGGTGACAGGATGCTCGACCTGAAGTCGCGTGTTCATCTCAATAAAGAAAAACTCGCCATTCTCATAAAGAAATTCAAAAGTGCCGGCGCCTCGGTAGCCTATTTCGCGGCAGGCGTTGGCGCATCTTTCGTTCATATCATGTCGCACGTCATCGGGGATTCCGGGCGCCGGTGCCTCCTCCAGAACTTTCTGATGACGCCGCTGCATTGAACAGTCTCGATCTCCTAGAACGACCACTTCACCGTAGGTGTCGGCAAGCACCTGGAATTCGACATGTCGGGGTTTCTCGAGGTAGCGCTCCATATAGACCGTGTCATTACCAAAAGCGGCTTGGGCCTCGCTTCGTGTTAACTGCCAAGCATTAAGTAGCGCAGCTTCCGTGTGGACGACGCGCATGCCTTTTCCTCCTCCGCCGGCCGTTGCTTTGATGATAATCGGATAGCCGATATCAGAAGCAATACGCATGATTTCATCTGAATCATCAGGCAGTGATCCATCCGACCCCGGCACGCAGGGAACGCCCGATGCCTTCATCGCAGCGATTGCTGAAATTTTGTCGCCCATCAGCCGAATGGTTTCAGCAGAAGGGCCAATAAAAATGAAACCGCTCTGTTCCACGCGCTCAGCAAAGTCGGCGTTTTCAGCGAGAAAACCGTAACCGGGATGAATCGCTGTGGCGTCGGTGACTTCTGCGGCTGCAATAACCGCCGGGATATTTAGGTAACTTAATGCGGCAGGCGCGGGCCCGATACAAACAGACTCAGAGGCGAGCCGCACATATTTGGTATCTGCGTCTGCTTGGGAGTGCAGTGCGACCGTTCGAATGCCAAGTTCGCCACAAGCCCGAAGGATGCGAAGCGCGATTTCGCCACGGTTGGCGATCACCAGTTTATCAATCATGGATGGAGGCTAAACGCCTTGTTCTTCAATCACAAAAAGAACTTCGCCGAACTCAACGGGATCACCACTGCTTTTTAATATTTTGCGGACGATACCGCTCACTTCTGCCTCAACTTGATTAAAAATCTTCATCGCTTCAATCATGCAGAGCGTATCGCCCGCGGTTACTTGGCTGCCGAGTTCCACATACGAACTTGAGTCAGGATTGGGTGACGCGTAAAAAGTACCGACCATCGGTGAGCACACCGTGCTGCCACTGTCGGAGGCAGGCTCGCCAGTTGGTGCGCTGGTTGCTGGGGTGCTAACGGCTGGATCTGCGGTGTAAGCCGACGGCATCGCAGGCATCATCGGAGGCGGCGCAAGCATCTGAGCGACAGGACCTGAACGACTTAATCGAATAGATTCTTCCCCCTCGGTGATCTCAATCTCGTTGAGTTGAGATTCCTCAAGCATCTCGATTAATTTCTTTATCTTTCGTATGTCCATAAACTTGTTCTTCTTACGTTTTGTTCGGAACTAAGGCCAGGTGTCTTAGTGCGGCGTCTAGGGCAACTTCATAACCAGTGGGACCGAGCCCACAGATCACGGCCTGAGCAAGATCTGAGAAAAAAGAGTCGCGACGGAATGTTTCCCGAGCGTGCACATTGGATAAATGTACTTCGATGAAGGGAAGGTTGACGGCTGAAAAAGCATCTCTTAGAGCGACACTGGTGTGTGTAAATGCTGCTGGATTGACCACGATATATCGCGTGCCGTCGGTACCGGCGCGTTGCACTCGATCCACGAGTTCCCCTTCGTGATTTGACTGCAGAATATCGAGAAATCTCCCCGCGGCCTTGACCTGTTTGATCGCACGGGTGTTGATCTTTTCGAGACTTTCGTCTCCGTAGATTCCAGGCTCCCGGGTACCAAGTAGGTTTAGATTAGGTCCATGAAGAAGCAGGATATCTGATGCTGAATTCTCTCCCATCCGCATATTCTGATGTTTTTAAGAATTTATGTCCAATTTCCACGCATTTAGGTTGTTTTTCGATGAACTTTTAATATTTCAAATTCTCGCGGCGGTCGTTTTTGCTGGCTTTATAACAGGGCATTTACCCAATGATCGATATCGTGCGCCTTTATTTCCCCCGTTTTTTTAAACCGTAAATTGCGTCTTTTATCGAATACCAGGGTGAAGGGTAACTGACCCGAATTTCCAAATTTTTCCAAAAGGGCAAACGCTGGTGTTTTTCCAACCAAAGATATGTAGTCCAGGCCAATTTCATCTTCAAATATCTGAACCGCTTCAAGCTCATCGATCGCGATGCCGATAACGGCGATCGACCCTCTATGAATGGCTTGTGTTGCGATAAGGAGCGGGATCTCCTTTCGACAGGGTGCGCACCAGGTGGCCCAGAAATTGATAATGATGACGCGATCTGTAATTGTGTCGGAGTGAAATAAACCACCCGAAGATGTTGGCATTGAGAAGGGCGGCAAGCGGACGGCTTGCTCTAAAGGTTCAGGGCTGCGAGTCAGATTTTTACCCAAGAAGAATCCCACGGCACCTGTGGTGGCGCCACCGATGAGAGCGCCCAAAATCATACGACGCTTGCGCATGCTATTTAATTCAGTGTCTTTATCAGATCAACAAATTGCGGCGCGGACAAGAAACCGTAGATCCGTTTATCGCGATGCTCGGTTCCATCAGTGCCAAAAAATAGCATGGCCGGCGGTCCAAAAACGCCAAAGCGTTTCTTGATTTGACCCGTGCCATGGTCATCAGGATCGGTGACGTCAACTTTTAACAGTCGATAGTCGGTCAACGAGGCAACGACAGATGCGTCTCGAAAAGTCGTGTTTTCCATTCGCACGCAGTCGGTGCACCAGTCGGCGTAGAAATCCAGTATGACTGCTTTTTTTGATGATTTACTCTCATTGAATGCCTGTTCTAATTCCGAAAGATTCGCCACTTTTTCAAATTGAATTGTGTCCGCTTGTTTTGAGAGTGCGCCGGGGATACCGATGGTGCCTAGCGAAATCGGAGACAAGATGCTGCGGTTTCCACTGAAACCGCCAATCATGGCTAATACGCCCCAGATCAGAAGCACGGTGCCAATCCCTTTGTAAAGAAGCGTGAGTCCCGAAGGATTCTCGCCGGTATCCCGCATCGCGCCCAGGAATATCCCTGTCACGATAAGAAGGATTGACCATAGAAGTAGGACGGGGACAGCGGGGATCGCTCCCAACAGATAAATCGCAACGGCGATCAGCATCACGCCAAAAGATTGCTTGACTCGTTCCATCCATGCGCCACTTTTTGGAATGAGCCAGTTCGCCCCAGCACCTGCAATGATCAGAATGAGTCCCATGCCAAGGGCCATTGCAAACATGAGTGCGCCACCCAGCCAGGGATCGCCCTCAAGAATGGCGATACTGAGAATTGAAATTAATAAAGGCGATACACAAGCGCCAACAATCAGTGCTGATACGGCGCCAAGGATAAATATCATTAAGGGCGAGCCCCCTAGCCCTCGACTGCTACTGCTTAAGCGCGATTGAAGCGCTGAGGGCATCTGGATCTCAAACAGTCCGAACATTGAAAGTGCCATGATACTGAGGATCAAGGAAATCATGCCAATCGCCCAGATATTCTGGAAATACGCTTGCAACTGTTCCCCGGTGGCGCCGGCGACGGCGCCAATTGCGGCATAAGTCACAGCCGTCCCTAAAACATAGACAACCGAAAGCCAGGTTGCCCTGGTGCGGCTTGTGCCCGCTTCCCCGACCACGCTCCCGAGCAGGATGGGTATTAAGGGAAGCACACAGGGGGTGAAGCTCAATAAAAGGCCGGTTCCAAAAGCCGCGAGCAGATAGCCGATCAAGGTGCCGCTCGAGATGCTATTTTGTATCGGCGTCGACGGGTCTGTCGGGACGGCGTCTGACGACCCCACTTTAATATCAGCGCTGGAGGAGCTGATGGCGTTTAGCAGGGAAACCGAAATCGTTTTTTTGATTGGGGGGTAGCAGATTCCGGCGTCTGCACAACCTTGATAACTCGCGATTAGTTCGACGCTTTTGGCGTTTTCATTAGACGTAATTGGCAGGGTAAAACTGACGTCGGTCTCGTAAATGCTCACCTCGCCAAAATAAGGATCCTGTTTTGTTTTGCCTTCCGGAATGGTGTAGCGGGCCAAGGTAGCACCATCTACGACGACAAAACTGATTTTGTCACGATACAGGTAGTAATCTGGCGCGATACGAAAGTGGGCGCTCAGTTGGTCTTTTGAATCAGCGACGATCTCGAGCACGAATGCGTCATCAGGATCAAGAAATTCGGGTTGGCCTGAGCCTATCGCGAGCAGCTGTTGCAGATCCGAGACGGAGTTAATTTCACTGCTGCTCGACGCCACTGAGGTTGGCAGATCAAGGCTGACCGAATGCTGAATAGGCGGATAGCAAACCCCGATCGGCTCGTTGCAACCCTGACCGACGGCATCAAGTAGAAGCGTTCCCGGGTCTGATGCAAAGCGCGACAGTGTCAGTTGAAATTTCGCTTCGTTCTCATAAATCTCAACATCGCCGAAAAATTCATCATTCTTGATTTTGCCCTTGGGACGATCGATTCTAGAAATACCAACACCCGCTGGCTTTGCGTCAAACGCGAATTTATCAAGGTACATGTAATACCCAGGCGCGATTGCCCAATTGACCACGACCTGATCGGCAGAGATCACCTCTGTGGAAAAAGCAAACGCTTCTGATGACTCCAGTAACTCATCTGAGTCTTGGCCTAACGCCGTAAAACTTGTAAACGCAAAAAAAATGGCCAGGATATGAGCCTGTAATCCTTTGAGAATGCGATCAGATTGGTAGTTCATTGATGGATCTATTTTGATTCCCGAGATAACTTATTCGCTTTGATTAGCCTTAAAAACTCAGCCTAAATAAACCGCAGTTTTAATCCCTGATATGGGTCTTATATTGCTAATTTAAGCACGTAATTTGAACGTTTGGCTAATCATCATCATCATCGACGGATTAGAATAGAACTTTAATCAAAACTTGCGTTCTGGCTGGGTTGGCTGCAGCGCGTTTTTTTACTTTTATTATGTCGTTATTTATTATTGCGTTTATTGGCGTACCGATCTTTGAGATTTATCTGCTCATCAGCGTGGGCGAGGAAATCGGTGCGCAATGGACAATTATGGCGGTTATCGGGACGGCATTACTGGGCGCAGCGTTAGTTCGGCGGCAGGGACTCGCAACGCTAGCAAAATTCAACGCCTCGCGTGGTACGACCGAAGGACCCGCGTTCATTGTTTTTGAAGGATTGGTTTTATTGATTGCCGGGATTTTCCTGCTTACCCCCGGATTTTTCACAGATGCTCTCGGTTTCTTATGTCTTGTGCCCGCTTTACGGGCGCGGGCGTTACGGGTGTGGATTTCCAAACATTCAGTCGCGGTTAACCAAAATCAAAGAAGATCTTCGGGAGACGTCGTTGACGGCGAATTCCGACGCCTCGATGATTAATCGAACTTTCAGAACGGTTAGGGATTAATACGTTTTTGTTTGCGCTAGCCGAGCGTTTCATACAGTTTTTATAAATTCTTCCTTCGTTCTTCTGACCCTGTTATCGATCGGATCTAGTTGATGATTGCCGTTTTATCGGTTTTGAGACAGGTATTTTTGCCATTATGATCAGAAATTTACCTCTTAGACTTGACTTTAAGTCTGTAATCCCTATTATTAGCACTCAAATTGGTTGAGTGCTAACGTTCGTTGGTCTGCCAAATTTTCCTCCATTACTCATAACTTTAGGAGATAAATCATATGAATATTCGACCGCTGCACGACCGTATCGTAGTGCGACGTCTCGACGAGGAGCGAACCAGCGCTGGCGGAATCGTCATTCCTGATTCAGCAACCGAGAAGCCGATGACCGGCGAAGTTCTCGCCGTTGGTAACGGGAAGCGTCAAGACAACGGCGAGCGACTGACGCCCGATGTCAGCGTCGGCGATAAGGTGATGTTCGGGAAGTATTCCGGTACCGAAGTCAAAGTCGAAGGTGAAGAAGTCCTCGTGATGCGTGAAGACGACATCATGGGTGTTATCGAAGGCTAGCATGGCATTCGTTAAGACAATTCAAACCGCAAATTTTTAAAGGAACAAAATAATGTCAGCAAAAGAAGTGAAATTTGGCGAAGCCGCCCGAGCTGCCAAACTGCGTGGCGTCAATACGCTAGCAGACGCCGTGAAAGTTACGCTCGGCCCAAAAGGTCGAAACGTCGTTCTCGATAAATCATTCGGTGCGCCGACCGTAACCAAAGACGGTGTGTCGGTTGCTAAAGAGATCGAACTGAAAGATAAGTTCGAGAACATGGGCGCTCAGATGGTCAAAGAGGTTGCCTCGAAGACGTCTGACGTCGCCGGTGATGGCACCACGACTGCAACGGTTCTGGCGCAAGCTATGCTGCGCGAAGGCATGAAATCAGTTGCCGCCGGTATGAACCCAATGGATCTCAAGCGGGGTATCGACAAAGCAGTTGGTGCTGCCGTTGAGAAACTTGCTGGAATCTCCAAGCCTTGCTCTGATCATAAAGAGATTGCTCAGGTCGGCACGGTTTCTGCAAACGCAGATGAGTCTGTGGGTGACATCATCGCCGAGGCGATGGAAAAAGTGGGCAAGGAAGGCGTGATTACGGTTGAAGAAGGCAAGAGCCTGGATAACGAGCTTGACGTCGTAGAGGGCATGCAGTTCGATCGAGGTTACCTGTCTCCTTACTTCATTAATGAGCAGGATTCGATGCAGGCTGATCTTGAGAACCCACTCATCCTTATCAATGATAAGAAGATTTCCAACATCCGAGATATGCTCCCCGTTTTGGAGGCTACCGCAAAAGCCGGTCGTCCGCTTTTGGTGATTGCTGAAGATATTGAGGGTGAGGCGCTCGCCACGTTGGTGGTAAACAACATGCGCGGAATTGTAAAAGTCTGCGCAGTGAAAGCACCTGGATTTGGGGATCGACGTAAAGCCATGCTGCAGGATCTCGCGATCCTCACGGGGGGCCAAGTGATCTCTGAAGAAGTTGGCATGAGCCTCGAAGGCGCAACGCTTGACGATCTTGGATCGGCAAAGCGTGTACAGGTCAGTAAAGAGAACACCACCGTGATCGACGGCTCGGGTTCTGCGAGTGATATTGAAGCTCGAGTCAACCAGATTCGAGTCCAGATTGAAGAAGCCACTTCTGACTACGACAAAGAGAAAATGCAAGAACGCGTTGCCAAATTGGCAGGCGGTGTTGCGCTAATCAAAGTCGGAGCCGCAACTGAAGTCGAAATGAAAGAGAAAAAGGCTCGCGTTGAAGATGCGTTGCATGCAACACGTGCCGCGGTAGAAGAAGGCGTCGTGCCGGGTGGCGGCGTTGCGCTGGTGCGCTGTATCTCTTCTGTTGCCGAGGTAAAAGGTGCTAACCATGATCAGGATATGGGTATTAAGATCGTTGAGCGCGCTATTCAGGAGCCGCTGCGACAGATTGTGGCAAATGCCGGAGAAGAAGGTTCAGTTGTTCTTAATAACGTACTGGGTCAAGAAGGCAACAATGGATACAACGCCGGTTCTGGCGAGTATGGTGACATGATCGCCATGGGTATCCTTGATCCGACTAAAGTCACCCGAGTTGCTCTGCAGCACGCGGCTTCGATTGCGGGCATGATGATCACCACAGAGGCTATGGTGGCAGAAGCGCCGGACGATACGCCAGCCGCACCGCCAATGGGCGATATGGGCGGTATGGGCGGTATGGGCGGTATGATGTAAACCGCTCGGCGACTAGCCATCTAAAACCCCGCCTTTTTGGCGGGGTTTTTTTTGGTTCAATCTAAACTTTGGTGATTGTTTTGATCAATAGATAGAATAGCAAGCACTGCAAACTGGCGACGACGACGCTTTTTTGACTTTCTTTTGTGATTTTTATTTAGGCATGGAGATATCTTTGATATGCGATTAGTCGGATTCACATATGGGACCCATGATGTATACCGCAAGACGTTGAAGGCATGTCGGATGGGGTTTTTCGCACTCGCTTTTTTTTCGATGGGCGGTGCTTTTGCCGTGGAACCGATTATGGGCGCCACGCCTTTTAACCCACAGCCTGATGTTGCTACCCTAAATGTGGGTCTTGCAGTGACCTATTCCTATGAGCGTTATGTTCACGTCAATGACATTGAGGTGCTTCGAAATCCTGTGGTGGGTGAGCCGCTTGCTAACATTGCCCATCGTACGCGAGATGGGAACGTGTTGACTGCGAATCAGGCCATGCTGGTTGGCGCGCATATCAGAGGCCTTATTCATCTCGAAACGGCAGGCGCATACCAGTTTCGGATTGAATCCAACGACGGTGTACTCGCAAAGATCGGCGGACAACAAATTTGGATCGATCCTGAGATTCATGGAAACCGATGGTCGCCTGTTCTTCCGCTGGTGATTGATCAGGCCGGATGGTACGAACTTTGGATTAATTATTATCAGAAGAAAGGCACATCAGCACTCCAGCTTGTTTGGACGCCACCTGGCGAGACTGAGGAGCGTCTTGTGCCGCCTACCGCGTTCAGGCATTTAGAAAGTCAGGTGGGTCAGTAAACGCGATTTGGATTGTCGCGAGCTGTGCGATCACCGGACGACTTGGCTGGCGGTTTTTTAGTCGCCGCCGTTGCGCGTATGCTCAAAATCCTAAACGATAGTAATTAAGGCATCAAGCAGAGCATCGGGTCTTTCCATCATCAAAGAGTGACCTGTTCTTGTCAGTGGACACACTCTGGCATCTGACATGACATCAACCATTTTTTGCGCGGCGCGCATCGGGGTCATGATATCGCGATCACCAAGAATGAACAGCGTTGGGCATCGCACTAATTTCGCGTGCTCAAGGCCCGTTGCGTAATTTTCACAGGCTTTCAAGTCGCAGTGGATTACGTTCTCTTTTGCTTTTTCAAGAAGGCGTAGTGTGCTGCCCGCCATCCACATGCCCGGGTTTTCATTTCCCCCTAATTGAGCCGATTTGCTGTAACCCCAGTAGGTAATCATATCGATGACATCATGGTCATTTTTTTGTGCAGAGGCCATCATGTCCGGATGGACACCCATCGGTGCGGTCGTGCCGATCAAGGCAAGCGATCGCGCATGATCGGGATATCGCGCGGCGGCGCTGAGCGCCACCAGGGATCCCATCGAATGGCCAACGATTGCAGCGGTAGAAATACCGGCCACTTGTATCGATTCAATAACGGCATCTGCCATTTCGTCGATCGTCTCAGGTGATGCTCCTGATGACTTACCGTGACCCGGAAGGTCGATGGACAAAACATTAAAGCCGTGGCGCGCAAAATAACGTGACGGCAATACCCAGACGGTATGATCCATTCCTGTACCGTGGATAAAAACAACCGCCGGTTGATCTTTTTTATGATCCCTTGCGCCGGTGTAGGCGAATAGGTCTCCAAATGAAGTTTTAAGTTTCATTATGCTTAACCTTTTTGAGAGGCTCGTAAAGCCCGGTCCAGATCTTCAGTTAAATCATCAGCGTCTTCGAGACCGATGGACAGTCGGATGAGCCCCTCTGAAATGCCCGCGGCCTCCAGGGCCGCTGCATCCATTCGATGATGTGTTGTGCTGGCGGGATGAATAACGAGAGATTTGGCATCCCCCACATTAGCTAAATGGGATAGTAGCTCGACCCGACTGATAAACTGCTGACCGGCATCGCGTCCGCCTTTTATTCCAAAGCTGAAGACAGCGCCACAGCCTTTGGGCAGCAGTTTTTGGGCGAGTTCGTGATCAGGATGATCAGGTCTTTCGGGATAAGTGACCCATTCGACGGCCTTGTGATTGGCAAGAAACTCAACGATCGCGCGAGTGTTTGATATGTGACGTTGCATTCGAAGCGGTAGCGTTTCCATCCCCTGAAGAACCTGGAATGCGGTTGTGGGGCTCATGCAGGCGCCAAAGTCGCGGGCGCCTTCTTTTCGGGCTCTACTAATAAATGCGGCGGGGCCAAATTCCTCAACGAAATTCATGTTGTGAAATCCTTCATACGGTTCAGTCAAAGTCGGGAATTTTCCGGACCCTGCCCAGTCAAATGCACCGCTATCCACGACCAGTCCGCCAATAATGACACCATGACCACTTAAAAACTTGGTGGCTGAATGGAATACAAGATCTGCGCCCAGAGAAAAAGGTTGGCAAAGATAAGGGGTTGTGAAGGTTGAATCGATTAAGAGAGGAAGCCCGTGGGCATGTGCCACATCACTCACGGCAGGAATATTCAACACATCTAAACCCGGATTCCCCAGGGTTTCACCGAAGAGCAGTTTGGTGTTGGGTTGAATAGCGGCTGCGAAAGCGTCTGGATCCCGCGGATCAACAAAAGTCGTTTGAATACCAAAGCGCGGCAAGGTGTAGTCCAACAGGTTGTGGGTTCCGCCATAGATGGCTCTCGATGAAACGATATGGTCTCCTGCACCCAATAGCGTGGCGATAGCGAGATGACAGGCGGCTTGGCCACTGGCAGTCGCGATAGCGCCGACTCCCCCTTCGAGCGCGGCAATTCGTTCTTCCAATACCGCCGTGGTGGGATTTGTAATTCGAGAGTAGACATGACCCGCGCGCTCAACATTAAAGAGCGACGCTGCATGATCGGGGCTTTTAAAGACATAAGAGGCGGTTTGATAAATGGGCGTCGCCCGAGCCCCGGTTGCCGGATCAGGTTGCTGACCCGCGTGAAGACTGAGTGTATCGAATCCAAAAGTTTTAACTTTGCTCATGCATTTAGCTCGGTTTGGAAGTAGGAATGGATGTCAAACAAATAGCTACAAAAATAATATATCAATTAATTGCCTAACGAGTCGTGAAGTTTAGTTTGGTCGATCAGGTGTATTAGAGTTAAGACCGGGGTTAACAAAGCCAGGATTGTCTACGATCCGGTAGGCCGGATCGGAAGGAGGTATTGGGTTGCGTATTGGTCGATATCGAAAGTTGTTTTTTACCAGGAGCGGGTGATAAAACGGGTCTCCCTGTTTGACATCATATCGATAGCGGTGTTTAAATTTTTCTGAGTCAAAAGGATGGGGATCTATATCACCCCCCTTTTCCCGAGTAGCCGATTCATGATGTATTAACACGGCTTCACCGTCGCACAAAACTTTGTAGCCAAGATTGTCCACTTTTAGGCACAGATCAACATCGCCAAATGCGACAGCAAGGCTGTCATCAAATCCTCCCGCTTCCTTGAACACTTGCGGCGTAGTCATCAGACAGGCAGCGGTCACCGCACTGAAGCCACGGGTAACGAGTGCAGGCTGATTAGCGTCAGGGTTTTTTTCGCCCGCGTAGGGGTCATAGTATCTTTCATCTCTCATGAAGTGTTCTGCTTCGCCGATACCCAGAATGACGCCCGCGTGTTGAATGGTCGGTTGGTTCTCATGACCAGGATCATGAGGATATAAAAGGTTTGCGCCTACAATGCCAACATCTGGTCTTAAGACTTTATCGAGCATGCTCTCTAGCCATCCTGTCCGGAACGCTTCGATATCGTTATTGAGAAAAAGGATTGCGTCGTATTCCGCTTTCAACTGAGAAACAGCGAAATTGTTTATTTTGGAAAAGTTGAAGACGCCCTCATAAGATAAAACAATATGTTCTTTAGAAAGAGCGTCCAGGTACATCTGACAATCTGGGTCAGTGGATTCGTGATCAACAATGACCAGGTCATAGAGATCTTTAGGCACAGTCTGGTTAACCGAATCCACGGTCTGTCGCAAAAGGACTAGGTTGTTTTTTGTGGGAATAATGATGGCTGTTTTCCCATTGTTTTTTTCATAAAATCGAATGTGAAAGATCGCACTGTCTTTTGATGGTTCTACTGAAGCCTGCGTAAACCCGATATTGCATAACTGACGTTGTACGATTTGAGGAGATAGTCGCGAGGTATGAGGTTCGCCTGAAGTGAATATTCTTCGTGATAAAAGATCAGGAATATGGAGCACCCTTTTCGTGTTTTGAAGAGCGCTTAACACAAGCAATTCAGAAACAGCGTTTGCGCTGCACTGCATCCAGGATTTGTTTGTTGGGCCGACTAAATTACGGCGCACAAGACTAGGAAGACCTATAAATCCAGATGCTAGAAAATAATCAATGCTGAACGCCGGCTTTAGGCTTATTTGACTTACGCTTAATGAATTTCCCGACACGAACACTTCATCGGCATAGGCAATATCTGGATTATGCAGTTCGACGGCTTTTTTGAAGCTTGCTATTGCATGGGGCTCAAGTAGAACTGATTGGTCAAGAATTGCAAAAAATTCTCCTTCTATTTCTTGATGAATCTCAGCGCAAGTTGTTATGACGCATCGAGACGCTCGTCTGAAACTTCTCAAGCTAAATCGATCTTCATCAGTCATTGCTTCAGGATTAACAACAAGGAGTTCAAAATCAGAACAATCTTGATTGATAATGCTCCGGATGCAGGGATTTAACGGCAGCTTGGTGCTGTTATCACAATAAAGTACTAAAGAAATCAGTGCCGATCCTGTTGTGCGAGATGTTAATTTCTCAGTACACCGACGTGTGGATTGATAGAAGTTCCACCAATAAGTTAGGGAGGGTGAGGGTTGAATTTTTTGGTACGTTTGGTGAGTGAGCCAGTGTAAGAGGCTCGACTTCCCTTTTTTTGCAAACAACGCGACACCCGTTTTCCACGAATGGTGGACAGGCGTATCAGGGTAGTTGAGAAACAAAGTTCGAAAACAAAAAAATATTAGCGGTATAAATCCTAATCGAGTTATCGATAGGTTTTTGATATCAAACCATCCTTTTAAAGGTTCACGGGTTCGAGGGTAGTCCGCATCAAAAGGATCGAAACGAAAACCAGCAGCTGAGAAGCGGTAGTTGATTAGATGATGAATCTCTCCAGAAAAGTGCGCTTTCAAGCTATAAGAGCCGTCGGTGGGCTTTGGTCGGGCATCAGGCTGATCAAAAATCAATCCGATTGAATCGGGGGTGTTGCCAAAGTTCGTTGGAACAAAGCGAGGAGTTGAACCCGGCTCCGACATATGTAAAGGATAGATCGACGGGACAAATACACAGTCAGAGAAACCCGCCTGTGCCCGGTAGGACATGAGATACCACCCTGGGAATAAATTTTTAGACCTCGAGCGGATAATAATTTGAGGGTCTATGCCAAGCGCAACGAAGCCTCCGTGACATTGATCTACGTCTTTGCCAGCAATTAAGTCAGCCTCTATGCGAACGAAGCCAAACAAGCTGAGCCAAAAATTTCTAAAAAGACGGACAAACGTTTTTATGCTTGAATAAATCGCATTCATTAGAGTTCTGACTCATAATTATTTACGAAGCCTTTATTTTATGCGTTGGCGCCGCAGTATGAGGAGTTAATCAATAAATGGATATTAACCAATGCTTGGGATGCTTCAAGCATAGCTCCCATTCATAACAGCATATTTGCTAATTTTCGCGATAAAGTTATCAAGGACGACGGGTCTGAGAATAGCAACTCGCTATCGGTTCAGAACAGGAGAAAAAGCGATGGCCAGAGTTCAGCCGATAAAACTAAATTTAATTAGTCTAGTCGTCTATCACAGTCGTTTATGCCCCTAAATCTTAACCACATTTTGAATCGCCACAGTTAAGACACGTCATGCAGCCATCGAGTAGAACGACTGCTTTGGTCTGGCATTTAAGACAGAGCCTCGATCCTGGCGGGAACGTTGGCGTACTGTCTTCTTCTGTATCGCTTATCGCAGCTTGACTCTGGTTTTCAAATTCACGGCGCTTTTCGTCAATGAGCTTTTGCTGATGCTCGTCTAATCCCTCATCACGAATCATTCCTATCATTCGCATGTGACTATCGATCGCATCGCCAATTTCGGCCACCAGCGAGGGCGTATATTTTCCGCCGCGTTTAAAGTAGCCTCCTTGGGGATCAAATACGCTACGCAACTCTTCGACAAGAAAAGTGACATCCCCCCCTTTTCGAAACACCGCGGAAATAATTCGGGTTAGCGCGACAATCCATTGAAAGTGGTCCATATTTTTTGAGTTTATAAAGATCTCAAATGGGCGTCGTTTCTCATAAGGCGTTTGAGGGTTTAAGATAATATCGTTGATGGTGACGTACAGCGCATGATCTGAAAGCGGTGTTTTAATCTTATAGGTGCTTCCCACCAACATCTCTGGCCGTTCCACTTTTTCATGCATCTGAACGACATTCGCGGGGAGCCCTTCATCCTGTCCAATGATGATTGGCGCTTCAGGGGTCTCGGTTGTAGACGGTTCTGAACTTTGGGTCACGACCTCAAAGTTGGATATCGATTTGGCAATTTTGATGGCCATTTTTTTTCCTAATTCAGCAGTACGCTTTATTGAGCGAAATTAAAACTTACCGTAGTAGCCTTCTTTTAAGGCATCAAAGAGATTAGCTGCGGTGTGCGTTTCACCGTCGTACTCGATCTCTTCATTGCCCTTAACTTCAACGATTTCCCCATCATCCAAGGTAAACCGATAGGTCGTGTTTTCAAGATCCTCTTCTTTGACCAGTACGCCCTGAAATACTTCTGGGTTGAAGCGGAATGTCGTGCAACCTTTCAGACCTTTTTCATAGGCATACATATAGATATCTTTGAAGTCTTCAAACGGGAAGTCTGTGGGCACGTTTGCGGTTTTTGAAATTGAAGAATCAATCCATTTCTGGGCTGCAGCCTGCACATCGACATGTTGTTTTGGAGAGATGTCATCAGCACTAATAAAATAGTCGGGTAATGCGTCGGGGCCTTCAACGCCTGGGGATGCATTTTGGTTTACCAGCGCCCGGTAAGCTAAAAGCTCATATGAAAGCACGTCGACTTTCTCTTTTGTTTTTCGGCCTTCCCGAATAATGTTGCGACTGTAAAGATGTGCGAATGATGGCTCGATGCCGTTGCTTGCATTGTTGGCCAGGGAAAGGCTAATGGTGCCCGTCGGTGCAATCGACGTGTGATGGCTGTAGCGTGCGCCGTGTTCCGCGATTTGATCCGTTAGTTCTGAATCAAACTGTTGCATGTAACGGCTGTATTTCGCGATCAATACTGATCCTTTTACCTGATCGCCAATTGAGTATCCGTCCGCTACCATTTCGGGGCGCTGGGCCAGCATTTCTGGCGTGACCTTGAAGGTCTCGAGCATAATTGGAGCGGCCCCTTTTTCCTTGGCGAGCTCTAGCCCGGTTTCCCAGCCCACCTTCGCCATTTCCCGTGACACTTGCTCGGTAAATTCCAGCGAGGGTGCTTCGCCGTATTTCATTCTAAGCATGGTCAACGCAGATCCGAGACCTAAAAAGCCCATGCCATGGCGGCGCTTGTGCTGGATTTCGTGGCCCTGCTGTTCTAGCGGGAGTCCATGTACTTCAACAACGTTGTCGAGCATTCGAGAGAAGATTGAGACGACTTTGCTGAATCGCTCCCAGTCAAAACTGGCCGCTTCGGTAAACGGCGCGTTAACAAAGCGGGTTAAATTAATGGAGCCCAGCAGGCAACTCCCATAAGGGGGAAGCGGTTGCTCCCCGCAGGGATTGGTTGCGCGAATATCCTCGCAGAACCAGTTATTGTTCATTTCGTTAATTCGATCGATCAGGATAAATCCGGGTTCGGCGTAGTCATAAGTTGATGCCATGATTAAATTCCAAAGCCTTCGCGCCGGGATGGCTTCATAAATCTTGCACGCGACCTCACCGACTTCGTTGGTCCGGTAGCCCGCGGTCACTGGCCAAGATCGCCAAATCACGCGCGTATCCTCTTCAGCGAGTTCAGCCTCGTTGGCTGGGAAAACGAGTTCCCAGTCTTCGTCATCTCTGACCGCCTGCATGAACTTGTCTGTTATCAGGCAAGATAGATTGAATTGCCGAAGTCGCCCATCTTCGCGTTTTGCCCGAATGAAATCCGTGATATCAGGGTGAGCGATATCAAAGGTCCCCATTTGCGCCCCCCGGCGTCCTCCTGCAGACGACACGGTGAAACACATCGCATCATAGATATCCATAAAAGATAAAGGTCCAGAGGTATAGGCCCCTGCACCACTCACAAACGCCCCTTTAGGGCGCAGTGTTGAAAACTCGTAGCCAATCCCGCAGCCTGCTTTCAATGTAAGCCCTGCCTCATGTGTCCGACCCAAAATCCCATTCATTGAATCAGGGATCGTGCCGGATACTGTGCAGTTAATTGTGCTGGTCGCAGGTTTATGTTCGGTGGCGCCCGCATTCGAAACGATTCGTCCTGCCGGAATTGCGCCATTTCGCAATGCCCACAAAAAAGCTTCAAACCACTCTTCTCTCTTCTCGGGCGCTTCGGTATCTGCAAGCGCCTTTGCGATGCGCTGGTAACTGGAATCAATATCAGTGTCTAGTGCTTCACCTGATTTGGTTGCAAGGCGATATTTTTTTTCCCAAATATCAACAGAAGCGCTCTGAAACGGAATCTCTTCCGGGCGGGCTACTGCATTAAGGTTGGTCGCTGTTTTCATCGATGTTGTCTATCCGCCGTCGGTTTTTTTGACCATAAACATCCCCAGAGACGAGCTAAAAACGCTCTTTTTTCTGTGGAGTTCTACATTTTTCCTGATTTGCCAGAAGTTTTTGACGCCACGTTTTCTTGGCAGGCATCGTTGGAAACACTATATGTAGTGGCGTGGAGGAGAGAATACGCCCAACATATAGGGAGGTCAAATTTTTTTGTCTGCCTAGTAAAAACCAGTTAAAAAAAGCACTTGTTCAGATCGTGAGCTGTCGATAAACGGCCGCGACCTTGGTCGGCAGTTGGCGCACGTCGTCGATAACGGTGTAATTTACGGCGCCGTACATGTGCGGAAGGTACTCCCGTGCCTGTTGATCGATTGTGATGCAAAACGGATGAATGCCCGCGCGCTTCGCTTCAATAAGGGCTTGCCGGGTATCTTCAATACCGTATTCGCCACGATAGCCATCGTAATCGTCAGGCTTCCCATCCGACAGGGTAATCAACAGTCTTGACCGTGCTGAGACTTGATTCATAATTTTTGTGAGATGGCGAATGGTGACACCCATTCGCGTGTAGTCTCGCGGTTCGATTCCAGCGATCCTTGATTTAACGGTTTGCGAGAAAGGCTCGTTGATTTCCTTAACTCGATAAAGCTCGCAACGTTTTCGTGTCATTCCTGAAAACCCGTAGATTGCGTAACGATCCCCCAGAATCTCGAGAGCCTCACACAAGAGCGCGAGACATTCTCGCTCTGCGTCATTGATCCATCCTTTAGTCGAACCGCTCACATCAACCATGAAAATGACCGCGATATCGCGTTCGCGCCGATCGAGACGCGAAAGAATTTGATCGCTCATTTCGGCGCCTGAAAATGCACTGACGCGAGCATCAATTAACGCGTCCAGATCAATCTCATCGCCATTTTTTTGATGTTTTAGTCGCTGAGTTCGGTTGCGTAGTGTTTCAAAACTCCGCCGCAACGAAATCAAAGAACCCTTATATTTTTCAATGGTTTGCGCGTAGAAGTCGATTTTTCCTTCTGGCATTTCGAGCTCTTTTAGGTAGCACCACGCTTTTCGATAGTGCCCTCGCCGGAAATCCCATTCGTCATAAACCAGGGCGTCCTCTGGTGCTGCTATCGGTGATTCTGTTGATGATTCAGGGGTGCCACCTGAGGAGTGCCCGTCATATTGATCGTCCTCGGAAGCGCCCGATGACCCGGATGATTGTATTTCTCCAAGATCGAGAAATATCGACTGCATAAGATTTTGGATTTCCTCTGGGGGCGTAAGGACGGTGCCATCAAGACTCAGGGTAAACGAAGGTGGGTCTTGATCGGCGCCGGCCTCATTTTCGGCATTTTCAATTTTTACTGAATCAAGAATATCTGTACGTTGCGTATCATCCTCGAGCCAATTTGATAACGCTTCCGCCAGCTCACGCTGGTTTTTTGCCACCCGCGCGTCGGTTGTTTGTTGCCCATGAATAATGTCAATCTCACAAGCCCAGGGTAATGTCTCTGGAATCACGGCTTTTGAGTGGTACAGCGTGTTGACCAGTTCGAGTGAGTCCTCGACTGTGCAGTGAGGGTTTAAAAGAGGCTCGATCAATGTGTGCCATTTAGAGTCTTGAACAGTCGTGTTCAGTTCTTTCATTTGACGGGCAAGCCCGGGGAAGGAGCGTTTAATGCACGCATCGAGGCGGGCCTGCTCAACGCGTTGAAAAATCACCCGCGCCCGCGCCGGGTCACTGTATTGATCAAGTTGATCTGAAAGCGTTGGGGTTTTTTGGTCTTTGCGCCGGAAGGTTCCAAAGTAGGTTTGGGCCCACAATTGAGTGACGAGCATTCGATAGAGTGCGGTGTTTTGTGCTTTCGAATTAAATACGTCAAGCGTCTCCGGGAGAAAGATTGTTTCTGTATCCGTCGTAGGCGCTGCGCCTGATTTGATATGAAGCGACCGAGCAGAAAGCCCGTCGAGATAGTGAACTAATATTGAATTCAACCGGCTGTCGAGACGCGCTTCGCGTTTTGACGATTCGACCGTCCTCAGAAAATCATCAACGTTCGCAAGAGATTGACTGCCGGGATAAAGACCTTGTCGGTCATAAATATCCATCGCCCGAATAAGCCATGTCTCGACCTGATCTAAACTCATATTGCGAAAGGCATGCGGCACGTGGGCTATAAATTGAAATCCAAGTTCAGAGTTCGTTCGGGCGATGATTTCAAGCCAGTGAAGCGCGAACGATTGTTCAGGGTGACTGCATAACGCCAATTCGGCTGCCGGGCGGGCAGCGGTTCGACTCGAGGAAAGGACAGGGTCTAGAGTCTGGTTTAGTTGCTCTAAAATTTGATCGGCGCTGAGGCGTGCTGAGGAGACGTGCATCGGATTATGATTTTTATTTGAGCACTAAGTATAGTTCGCCCAGGTTATTTTAATTCGATTCGACCCGATCGCCTCTGGTTCAGAAAAACTGATCATTGGTTAAGTCGATTGATGCGGACGAGACGTTAAGAAATGGATGCTATTTTAAATTGGTTCAAAGCGCATCCCGGGTTGACCGGTACGATATTAGTGGGCTCTCTCGTGTTGGCGGTCATCTATGCCGCGCTGATTTATGTTGCGATTGCCCGAATGAGCCCTGACTATTTTATTCGGTCAGACACGACGCCCGGTGGGTGGCGTTCACGGCATCCGCTATTGCGAGTTGTTGCGCTGTTTACAAAAAACCTAGTCGGCGTCTTGTTTGTGCTGATGGGGATTTTAATGTTGGTACTCCCGGGTCAAGGTATTCTCACCTTGTTGATCGGGATCAGTTTGTTGGATTTTCCAGGAAAGCGCGGTTTGGAGAAAAAGATGGTCGGCATGCCTGCTGTGCACAACGCGATTAACAAAATTCGTTCGCGTGCGGGACAGCCGCCGATGGTTTTACCATGACGTTCTGTTTATTTGCTCGCATTTCCTGCGATTAGTCACCGGCAAAATCGATTAAGGTGCGCACGGGGACATCCATTTCCGAAAGCTTCGTCCGACCCCCCAGATCCGGGAGATCAATGACAAAGCTGGCACCGACAACATGAGCGCCAGTTTTGCGAACAAGGGCCACCGCAGCGCAGGCGGTCCCTCCAGTGGCAATTAGATCATCCAGAATGAGTACATTTTGGCCAGCGATGAGACTGTCGGTATGAATTTCGACTTCGTCGCTACCATATTCAAGCTGGTATTCCTCCGAGATGGTTTGCCAAGGTAGTTTGCCTTTTTTTCGAATCGCAACGAAGCCGACCGAGAGCTGGTGTGCTACCGCGCCGCCCAGGATAAAGCCTCTGGCCTCAATGCCCGCAACGCAGTCGATTTGGCCGCCCGCGAAGGGCGCAACCAGCTGGTCTACGGTATAGCGAAATCCTTGTGGGTCTTGCAGCAGGGTCGTGATATCTCTAAAAATTACCCCACGCTTGGGATAGTCAGGGATGGATCGAATAAGGGTTTCAATTTTCATATTAAGTCTCTCGAAGCCGTCGGCCCGCAACGGCATCCAGCTTTTTCAGGATAGTGGGTTCACGCGCGCTCTCGTGCGTGATTAAAGCCGCATCGAGCGCCCGGTCGTCTCCAGATGGGCATATTGCAGGCCGGTCGTTCATTTTTTTTGCAACGGCGCGTACAAGCTCTTTCGCATGGCCCGCGTTTTGAGTGAGCACGTTGATAACCGTGGCCACATCGACATTGTCATGTTCCGGGTGCCAGCAATCGAAGTCGGTCACCATCGCGACAGTGCAGTAAGGCATTTCAGCTTCGCGAGCGAGTTTTGCCTCGGGCATATTGGTCATGCCAATCACGTCACAACCCCATTGCCGGTATAACTCTGATTCGGCCAATGTCGAAAACTGGGGGCCTTCCATCACGAGATAGGTTCCGCCGCGTTGCATTTTGATGTCGAGTAATTCACAAGCTGATTGACACCAGTCGCCGAGGCGAGCGTTCACAGGGTGAGCCATTGAGACGTGCGCCACCATCCCGGTGCCAAAAAAACTTTTTTCACGGGCGAAGGTGCGATCAATAAATTGATCAGCAATGACAAAGGTGCCAGGTGGAAGGTGTTCACGGAAAGAACCAACCGCTGAAAGCGAAATGATATCGGTCACGCCAGCGCGCTTGAGAATATCGATGTTTGCTCGATAGTTTATTGTGCTGGGGCTGAGGCGGTGCCCTCTTCCATGACGCGGCAGAAAGACCAGTTGGACTCCATCTAGCTGACCAAACAATAATTCGTCTGAGGGCTCACCGAAAGGAGATTTAAATTTTTCCCAACGGATGTTTTCCAGGCCGTCAATCTCATATAAACCGCTCCCGCCAATAATGCCGAGAACGGGTTTCTGATGGGGTAAAGTCATGGAGTGTTTCTTCAGTTAAGTTACTTTATTTGTTGTTTAAAAAAGTGTCGCCCCAAGCTCTTTTACGGCCTCGAGCATTTCAGGCTCATCGGTTAGAGACTCGGTAATAGCACTCTGGCAAGCAGTATTAGGATCAATTCCGCTCACCATCAGTTTGGCCGCATGGACCAACAGTCGGGTGCTGGCCCCTTCTTCAAGACCATTTCCGGCTAGATTGCGGGTCATGCTTGCAAAGCGAACCAGCCGCATCGCCGTATTGGCATCAATGCTGGATTCTTTAACGACGATGTCGCATTCGAGCGATTCTGAAGGATATGAAAAATCGATCGCAACAAATCGTTGTCGGGTGCTTTGCTTAAGATCCTTAAGCACACTTTGATACCCCGGGTTATACGAAACGGCCAGGCAAAACTCCGGCGGCGCATTGAGCAATTCGCCGGTTTTTTCAATGGGTAATTGGCGGCGGTCATCTGCGAGCGGGTGAATAATCACGGTTGTATCTTTGCGCGCTTCTACCACCTCATCAAGATAGCATAACGCGCCGCTTCGAATTGCTGCCGACAAAGGCCCGTCAATCCATTTTGTTTCACCCCCAATGATGAGATAGCGACCCACGAGGTCAGATGCGGTCAAGTCATCGTGACACGAGACGGTGACCAGCGGTCGTTGAAGGCGCCAGGCCATATGCTCCATGAAGCGCGTTTTGCCGCATCCCGTGGGTCCTTTAAGGAGGATGGGCAGTTGATTTTTCCAGGCCGCTTCAAAAATCACGATTTCATTGCCTTCGGATGCAAAAAAAGGCTCGCTTGATATTATTTCAGCCGATTCGCTTGATGAGTTCATAAAAACGTTAATCCAAAGTGAGCTGGAGCGACGATTGCTTGATCACAATTTATCTAAATAAAACCTGCGTGATTTCGGTAAGGTCCTGGGTCGTGGTATTGCTAGATTTCAAAGGACCGATCAAGTTTCTTTTTAACCGCAATGTTTTTCAATCGCGCATATTTTGGCAGGCCATTCTTGTCATAGGTGGGGTAATCTTCGCCTCGCATCAGCGGTGAAAGATAGCGCCTGCAGCGCTCAGTGATGCCAAACCCGTCGGGGGTAATGAAATGACGTGGCATCATTTTTTCGCGGTTGGCGACGCGCGTCAGTTTCGCTTCTCCTATTTTCCAGCGATAGGGTTGATCAGAGCTCCGGATAATCGCTGGCATCACCGCATTCTTGCCTGCAAGTGCCATTTGGACTGCGGATACACCCGTCGCATAGGCCTGCTCTACGTCGGTTTTAGAGGCGATATGACGGGCCGCACGCTGAAGATAGTCAGCAACTGCCCAATGATATTTGACGCCAAGATCTTCTCTGATAATCGACGCGACAACGGGAGCCACACCTCCCAGCTGCGCATGGCCAAATGCGTCCTTCAGGCCTTGATCTGCGAGAAAGCGCCCGTTGCCGCTTCGAACGCCCTCGGAGACAACGACCGAGCAGTATCCGAACTTTTTGATGCTGTCTTTTACTTTTCTAATGAATTTTTTTCGATCAAATTTTATTTCGGGGAACAGGATTGCCACAGGAATAGGCGTATTTTCATCGCTCGCCATACCGCCAGCCGCTGCTATCCAGCCGGCATGACGCCCCATGACCTCAAGGATGAATACTTTTGTTGACGTTTTCGCCATTGATGCGACATCAAAACTCGCTTCTCGGGTTGAAACTGCGATGTACTTCGCGACAGATCCAAAGCCGGGACAGTTATCCGTGATGGGCAGATCATTATCGACGGTTTTCGGGATGTGAATTGCTTGAATAGGGTAGCCCGTTTTTTTCGATAGTTGAGATACTTTCAGACAGGTGTCAGCTGAGTCACCCCCTCCGTTATAAAAAAAGTAGCCAATGTTATGTGCCTTAAAAACGTCAATGAGCCGTTGGTATTCGATGCGATTTTCTTCAACACTTTTGAGTTTGTATCGGCAGGAACCAAACGCTCCTGAGGGCGTTGATCTTAAGGCTGCTATTGCGCTAGCGCTCTCTCGAGAGGTATCAATGAGGTCCTCTGTTAGAGCGCCGATGATTCCATTTCGGCCCGCAAAGACCTTTCCAATTTGGTCTCGATGCGCCCTGGCGGTTTCAATCACACCGCTAGCGCTTGCGTTAATGACAGCTGTCACACCGCCCGATTGGGCGTAAAAGGCGTTTATCTTTTTGCTCATGGTATTGATTTAATATTTGGGTTTATCGGAGGGTTCGGACGCTTCGATTGGCGACGGACGACTCGGATGACGCTCACAAACCCCAATTGTCGACGATCTTTGGCAGTTATCAACAGCTAATTTTTAATGGGAATGGGCCGAGAATTTTATCTTAAGCGGTTTCTTGGGCTCGACAACACCGTATATTTTCGCTGGTGAGGTTGTTGAAGCGAATGCGTGTTTTGGGCGCACGTTGACAGATTCTGAAACCCCACTATAGTAAACGCCCCTTTTTTTGAGCTTAAAACAGTAGCCCATGAGGTATTCAGGCTGCGGTTAAGGTTTTTAGGGTTCAACCCGGCTGTTGGAAAACAGCCATTTTTGTGGAGATCGCAAAATGAGAATTGTTTTATTGGGCGCCCCCGGTTCGGGCAAAGGTACGCAAGCCAAAATGATGGCAGAAGCCTATCGCGTTCCTCAAATCTCGACTGGCGATATTCTGCGAAAGGCGGTAGCAGATAAAACCGAGGTCGGTAAGAAGGTTGCAGCGATGATGGATGCCGGCGAACTGGTATCAGACCGTATCGTAATCGATGCGGTGACCGATCATTTACGCTCTCCTGACAGCCGACGTGGTTTTGTCCTGGATGGATTTCCGCGCACCATCCCCCAAGCACAGGAATTGGATACTCGTCTTGGCTGGATGGGTCGCCCGGTCCAACTGGTGCTTCACTTTTTAGTAGACAACAAAGTGTTAATTAAACGCGTGATTAATCGTATGAGTTGTGCGAACTGCGGCGCGATTTATAACAAACAATCTTCACCACCGAAAAAGAAAGGCGTGTGCGACCAATGTGGTAGCAAGAAGCTTGTTTCTCGAACCGATGACAGTGAAAAAACGATGCGCTCCCGATTGGAAGCCTACGATCGGGATACCGCGCCATTGATTTCATATTACCGGGCCCAACACAAACTACGTAGCATTCCGGCGAGCCGCAGTATGGCTCATATTTTCGATGCGATTTGTGACGTCGTTGATACTGAAATCCGTCCGATGGAAAAGAAGATTGTGGTGATCGAAGAGCCCGTAAAGATTAAGATTAAAAAAGCGGACCCCGAAGTGGCTGATCAAGCGACAACGAAAAAGAAAACAGCAAAGAAGACCGCAGCGAAAAAGGTCACCAAGAAAGCGGCCAAGAAGACCACGGGCAAGAAAGTGACGAAAAAAGCAACAAAGAAGACCGCAGCGAAAAAGGTCACCAAGAAAGCGCCAGTCAAGAAAACAGCAAAGAAGACCGCAGCGAAAAAGGTCACCAAGAAAGCGCCAGTCAAGAAAACAGCAAAGAAGACCGCAGCGAAAAAGGTCACGAAAAAAGCAACAAAGAAGACCGCAGCGAAAAAGGTCACCAAGAAAGCGGCCAAGAAGACCACGGGCAAGAAAGTGACTAAAAAAGCGCCAGTCAAGAAAACAGCAAAGAAGACCACAGCGAAAAAAGTCACCAAAAAAGCAGCAAAGAAGACCACGGCCAAGAAAGTGACGAAAAAAGCAACAAAGAAGACCACGGCCAAGAAAGTGACGAAAAAAGCGTCGAAGCGGAAATAGACTGATAAACGCCAGGACAGCGATCGACTCAAATGAGCATTTATCCCCTTTCTCGGTCAAGACGATTACGCCGAGACCCGTTTAGCCGATCGCTGGTCCGAGAGCATGCCCTCTCGGTTGACGACCTCATCCAGCCGGTATTTGTTTGCGAAGGGTCAAATGTTCGGGAGCCTGTTCCTTCGATGCCGGGTATTCATCGGGTGAGTCTTGATTTGCTCCTCGAGCAAGCGTCCCGACTATCAGCGCTGGGTATCAAAGCGCTCGCGCTTTTTCCAGTGGTTGGTCCGAAACTTAAAACCGAAGATGCAATCGAAGCTTGTAATCCTGAAGGACTCATTCCCCGCGTCGTTCGTGCACTACGCAGTCACGTACCTGAAATGGGAATTATTACTGATGTCGCGCTAGATCCTTATACGAGTCATGGTCAGGATGGGCTTCTGGATTCGGACGGCTATGTGACGAATGACCTCACCGTTGAATCGCTTGTGGCGCAGGCGCTGTGTCATGCGAGAGCGGGCGCTCAGGTTTTAGCACCCTCAGATATGATGGATGGCCGCGTTGGCGCTATCCGGCTGGCATTGGAGGATGAGGGCTTTGTTAACACCAAGATACTTGCGTATTCGGCCAAATATGCATCTTCGTTTTACGGGCCATTCAGAGATGCCGTTGGGTCGGCGACGAATTTGGGAGGGGGAGATAAGCACACCTATCAAATGGACCCTGGCAATACGGACGAGGCAATGCGTGAGATCGAACTCGACCTCGCGGAAGGTGCTGACATGGTGATGATAAAACCGGGCATGCCCTATCTTGATATTGTTCAGCGGGTGAAAAGCGAGTTTGGTGTCCCCACTTTTGTCTATCAGGTCAGCGGTGAGTATGCGATGCTTTGTGCCGCTTCTCAGAACGGGTGGCTCGACCATCAGGGCGTTGTCCATGAGTCATTGCTGGCGTTTAAGCGGGCCGGTGCAGATGCTATCCTGACTTATTTTGCTGAGGAAGTGGCGACCGCGTTAAATCAGGGTTTGCGTTAATCGTAAGATGACAAAAACCTGACCCCTTAATTATGGATAAAAGTTTTCCTATGCAATCGAATCCCCGTCCCACCAATATTGTGCTGCACAAACAATCACGCGCGCTCGAAGTCAGTTTTGATGACGGCGAACAGTTCAATCTTCCGTGTGAGTTTTTGCGGGTGTACTCGCCTTCAGCAGAGGTAAGAGGTCATGGTCCGGGACAGGAGGTCCTTCAGACGGGCAAAGAGCTGGTCAATATTAATGAGGTGGAAGGCGTCGGCGCCTATGCAGTGAGACTCCATTTTGATGATGGCCATGATACGGGTATTTACTCGTGGGAAACTCTTTATGAGCTTGGCAGCAAACAGGATGAATACTGGCGGTTATATCTTGAGGCATTAGAAAAGGCTGGATTTCAGCGTAAAGTCGTTTCCTGATCGATGCGTTAGGGGATAGCGGTTTGACCAGCGAAAGAGCAACCCACTTCGGTTTTAGCGAGATTGATCCGGCTGAAAAGGCGGGTCGGGTCGGCGAGGTATTTTCTTCCGTTGCGAGTCGTTACGACTTAATGAATGACTTAATGTCGTTCGGATCGCATCGGCTGTGGAAAGATCTTGCATTGGCTAGAAGTGGGGTTCGTGAAGGTCATCGTGTGCTTGATGTCGCTGCGGGCAGTGGAGATATGACGATGCGTTTCGCGCGCCAGGTCGGCACTTCGGGCCAGGTGGTGATGACGGATATTAATGCGAGCATGTTGGCGTGTGGTCGTTCCCGCCTTCTTAATGAAGGTCTCGGAGTTAATGTGCAGATGCTTTTGGCAGACGCTGAATCACTACCGTTTTCAGACGGGCAGTTTGACTGCGTCGCCATTGCATTTGGATTGCGTAATGTGACGCGAATCCCGAAGGCGTTGGCATCAATGTCACGCATGCTTAAGCCAGGTGGCCGGCTTGTGATTCTCGAGTTTTCAACACCCACATCCACGCTACTTTCGCGCGCTTACGATCTGTTCTCGTTTTCGGTCATTCCATCGATGGGTAAAATGGTGACGGGTGATGAACAAAGTTATCAATATCTTGTGGAATCGATTCGGAAGCATCCCAATCAGCAGGCGCTCTCTGCGATGATGGAAGAAGCCGGGTTAGAAGATGTGAAACATCAAAACATCAACGGCGGTATTGTCGCCATTCATACGGGCTATCGATTCTAGGTAGATGGCAACCCAGCTTCTAACACAACGGTTGGAAAAAATATTTAACCGGATTATTCAGGATTCGGGCGCGTTGCCGCACGCGCGAGCGTTAGAGGGCCGCATCATTCTAGTTTCCGTTCAGGGTATTGGAGTGGAGGGTTTTGCGACCATTCGAGACAGTCAGATTTGTGTGGTTTCGAAGGTCGACAAGGCTCCAGATATCTTGATTTCCGGGACGCTAACGGGTCTGATCAAACTGATGCGGTTTGGCCCGGATCCTGCTGTGCTTCGAGAGGGCAGCGTCCGGATCGAGGGTGATGGCGCCGCCATGCTCGAATTCAAGGCACTTCTGGGCGCGTTGGATATTGATGCCGAAGAAGAGCTGGCACAGATTTTTGGTGATCCGGTCGCTCATCAGTTGGCGAATGGGGCTCGGGCGTTTGGGGGATGGGCATCAGACGTTGCGGATTCGAGTTTGCTCGGTATCGCTGAAACGTTAGTCGAAGAGAGCAAGCTACTGCCCAGTAGACCTCGTGCGCAACGCTTTGTTGAGAACATCGATCAATTGCGGGATGACATGGCGCGCCTGGAACAGCGGATCGCACGCTTTGTTAGCAATAAAAAAGACAGCTAGTCACCGATGAAAACAAAAGGCTCCTGGAGACTGATCCGCATTTTTCGTGTGCTTTTGCGCCACGGTCTCGATGAATTTGTGTTTCAGTTGCGAAGGTTGCGTCCATATCGCCCGCTGCTGTTTTTGCTCCCTGGTTTTTGGTTTCGTGATCGGTCATCAGATCGCGGCCAGCGATTGCGCGAAGCGCTTGAGGAATTGGGACCCATCTTTGTGAAGTTTGGGCAGGCGCTATCGACTCGGCCTGATCTGATTCCCGCTGACATTGCGGTTGAGCTGACTCGTCTACAGGATCAGGTGCCGCCTTTTTCCGGGCAGGCGGCCCGTGATGTCGTCGAACAATCGCTGGGTGCTCCGATTAGCGAGCATTTTGCGAGTTTTGATATCCAACCCCTGGCTTCTGCTTCGGTTGCTCAGGTGCACGGCGCGACGTTGAAAGATGGTACTGAGGTCGTCGTCAAGATCCTACGGCCGGGAATCGAATCAATTATTGATCAAGATATTGAACTGCTGTATCAGTTGGCTAATTTAGCTGATCGATATTGGCCCGAATCGCGCCGGCTCCGCCCCCTCGAGGTGGTTGAGGAGTACGACAAGACGATTCACGATGAGCTGGATATGACGCGAGAAGGTGCGAACGCCAGCCAGTTGCGGAGCAATTTTTTAGACTCCGAGATGATCTATGTGCCCGAAGTCTTCTGGGATCACAGTACGCAAGATGTTCTGGTGATCGAGCGGATTTATGGTATTCCGATTCGGGATATCGACGCCATAAAAGCGGCTGGAGTGGATCTTCGCAAGCTCGCGCACCATGGTGTGGAGATATTTTTTACCCAGGCGTTTCGAGATGGATTTTTTCACGCCGACATGCACCCGGGCAATATTTTTGTGAGTCCCACGGGCCAGTATCGCGCGGTTGATTTCGGCATTATGGGCAGTCTTGCGGATTCGGATAAACGATATCTTGCAGAGAACTTATTGGCTTTCTTCAACCGAGATTATCGAGCGGTCGCAGTCGCCCATCTCCGCGCGGGTTGGGTTCCGCCGACGACTCGAGTCGATGAGTTTGAAGCGGCGGTTCGAACGGTCTGTGAACCAATTTTCGCCCGCCCGATCAGTGAGATTTCGTTTGGTCAGTTGGTATTGCGTTTGTTTCAAGTGGCGCGCCGATTTGATATGCCAGTGCAGCCCCAGCTGGTTCTTCTGCAAAAAACGCTTCTCAATATTGAGGGATTGGGTCGACAACTCTATCCGCAACTGGATCTTTGGGAGACCGCAAAGCCCTATCTTGAGCAATGGTTGAAAGATCAGATTGGACCCAAGGCTCTGATGAAAACCTTGCGGCGCGAGTTACCTTCCGTTTTACCTTTGATTCCCGAATTACCTGGACTCGTGCACGAGTTATTGCGTCGCCAGCGTGATGGACAGGATTTGGTATCGTCCGTAGAGCGGGATCGGACTTCAGCGCTTGAGGAAAAACTGGCAAAGCGTACCCAGCAAAAGAACAGGCTCGCGTGGGGCGTTATTTTTTTAATGGCGGCAATCGCAAATTCCACGGCTATGGAAATTTATGATTTCGGGATGATAGGCACCGCGGTGACGGCCGCATTAACCGGCGCAGGCGTTATTTCTGTAATGGCGGGTATTTTCGGCTCGAAAACTTAATCCAGACCACGCATTTGCGCTTCAATACGGTGGCGTGGCGAACATAGTATAATTTCTGACTCCTTTACTTGGTTTTCACAACTGAATCCCTATACTCTCGCTCAGGAAATCGATAGACGGCGCTTTCAGGCCTATTTTTTTAGGGTTTTATAGGGTTAAAGGCTGTCTCCCGACTTATTTTCAGTCTAGTTTGAAGCTTTAAAGGAGTTTGCGATATGCGACTGACAACGAAAGGCCGCTACGCGGTGACCGCCATGCTGGATTTGGCGCTTCAGGAAGGAAAACGTCCGGTGACACTGCAGGATATTGCGATGAACCAAGAGATTTCGCTCTCTTATCTCGAGCAGTTATTCGCGAGATTGCGCGCCGCCGGCTTGGTGAAAGGAATGAGAGGGCCGGGTGGCGGATATCGGCTGGCTCAAAAAATGGGTGATATCTCAATTGCGTCAGTGATTGCGGCGGTCGATGAAAAAGCAGATATGACGCGGTGCGGGGGGGAATCGAATTGCCTCGACGGGGAGAAGTGCCTGACGCATGAGCTTTGGATGGAGCTAAGCGATAAAATTTACGAATTCCTGAACGGTATTACCCTCGGAGAATTGGTACGACGTCCCGAAGTGATTGAAGTGGCTGAGCGTCAGGAAGCCGTGCGGCAAGGCTTGCGGTCAGGTCGCCTGAAAACGGTTATTGTGGAAGCAGATTCCTTAATTGGTGGTGCTAAGTGATCCATCAAACACAGTTTGGAAATTGGATGTTATGAATACTAGCGTGAAAGAACTTGGCGATCTTGTCGGTCGCGACTATAAAGAAGGGTTTGTGACAGATATCGAATCTGACACACTCCCCCCGGGTCTCGACGAGAGCGTCGTCCGTTTTTTGTCCGCCAATAAATCAGAACCCCAGTTCGTATTGGATTGGAGACTGGACGCCTTTCGTCGGTGGCAGGAGATGGACCAGCCCGATTGGGCCCACGTCCACTACGCGCCAATTGATTATCAGGGGATTAGCTATTACTCGGCGCCGAAACGCGATGAAGACCGTCCCCAATCGCTCGATGAAGTGGATCCCAAGCTGCTTGAAACCTACGAAAAGCTTGGTATTCCCCTAGAGGAGCAAAAAGCCCTTGCGGGCGTTGCCGTTGACGCGGTTTTTGATAGCGTGTCAGTCGCGACGACCTTCAAGGACAAACTGGCTAAAGTCGGCGTGATTTTTTGTCCTCTTTCGGAGGCGCTGATTAATCACCCTGACTTGGTACGTAAGTATCTTGGATCGGTAGTGCCCGCGACCGATAACTTCTACGCTGCATTGAACTCCGCGGTCTTTACCGAAGGGTCGTTTGTCTATATACCCAAGGGTGTTCGGTGCCCGATGGAACTGTCGACTTATTTTCGGATCAATGCGTTAAATACAGGTCAGTTCGAGCGAACGCTCATCGTGGCCGACGAAGGCAGTTACGTGAGTTATCTGGAGGGATGCACGGCGCCCATGCGCGACGAGAACCAGCTTCATGCTGCAGTGGTCGAGCTTGTCGCACTCAAGGACGCAGAAATCAAGTATTCGACGGTTCAAAACTGGTATCCGGGTGACGAAGAAGGTCGCGGTGGCATTTATAACTTTGTCACAAAGCGTGGTGCTTGTCGGGGAGAAAACGCCAAGATATCGTGGACGCAGGTGGAAACAGGGTCCGCTATCACCTGGAAGTATCCCAGTGTTCTACTTGAAGGCAACGGTTCCGTGGGCGAATTCTACTCAGTGGCGCTGACGAACAATTGCCAGCAGGCCGACACGGGGACCAAAATGATTCACATTGGTGAGGATACCTCTAGCACCATTATCTCCAAGGGGATCTCGGCGGGGCGCGGCCAAAATGCTTATCGTGGGTTGGTCAAAGTCCTCAAAGGTGCAAAAAATGCGAGAAACTATTCGCAGTGCGATTCGTTACTCATGGGGGATCGGTGTGGTGCGCATACTTTTCCTTACGTAGAGGTCAAAAATCCCACCGCAACGATCGAGCATGAAGCATCGACATCAAAAATTGGCGAGGATCAGTTGTTCTATTGTCGCCAGCGAGGTCTAGCAGAAGAAGACGCGGTATCCATGATTGTGAATGGATTTTGCAAGGAAGTATTTCGTGAGTTACCGATGGAGTTCGCGGTCGAGGCCCAGAAGTTGCTTGGTATCAGTCTTGAAGGGGCTGTCGGATAGAGGTTCGGGCCAGTATCGGGTTGCCAGACTGCAATTCTCAAAACAAAAGGTTGTTAAAAAATATGTTGAAGATTAGTGATTTACGCGTGGCGGTGGATGGAAAAACCATTCTCAATGGCTTGAGCCTTGAGGTGGGCACCGGTGAGGTGCACGCGATTATGGGCCCAAATGGATCAGGTAAAAGTACGCTTGCCAATGTGGTTGCGGGACGAGACGGCTACGAGGTGCTGGGCGGTACCGTTGAATTCAAAGGTAAGGATCTATTGGATCTCGATCCGGAAGTGCGGGCCCATGAAGGCGTTTTTTTGGCTTTTCAGTATCCCGTCGAGATTCCTGGTGTGGCCAATATCGCGCTGTTAAAAGAGGGTCTGAATGCAGCGCGTCGTTATCGCGGCGAGCCGGAGTTGGATGCGCTCGATTTTTTAAAACTTGTCCGGGAAAAAATTAAACTGGTGGAAATGAAAGAAGAATTTCTTTACCGATCGGTTAATGAAGGTTTTTCAGGCGGAGAGAAAAAGCGCAACGAAATATTTCAGATGGCAATGCTAGAGCCTAGCTTGTCGCTCTTGGATGAAACTGATTCAGGCTTGGATATCGATGCGCTAAAAATCGTGGCGGGCGGGGTGAATTCGCTTCGGTCTCAGGATCGGTCGGTCATTCTGGTTACTCATTATCAGCGTCTCCTCGATTATATTGTTCCGGATTATGTCCACGTGCTCGCAGAGGGCCGCATTGTGCAGTCCGGAGATAAAGATTTAGCGCTCAAGCTGGAAGCCGAGGGCTATGGTTGGATCGAGGAATCTGCAGGAGCGGCCGCCTAATGAGTTCAGTTGTGGAAAATGCCGCCGCTTATGTGGCGGCGCAGCAGGATACCGCGGCACAACTGCCGGGGTATGGCCTAGCCGAACTCGACGCTGGTCGAGCGGCCGCACTCGAACAGCTTTCTCGCCAGGGATTACCCTCTCAGCAAGACGAGGATTGGAAATACACTTCTACGCGGTCGATCACTCGCGCAGCGTTTAAGCCTGCATCCGCCGGCGCTACCTGTCCTTCGGACTTCATTACTCAGTCTGTTATCGAAGGGCTCAATCCCTACCGCATGGTTTTTGTTGATGGGTTTTTGTCCGCAGCGTTATCTGACCTTGAAGCCTTGCCAACTCATGTGCGTCTTCGAAGCCTGGCACAGGTGTTGTCAGAAGATGCGACATCTGTGTTGCCCAAATTGGGGCAAATGCTGGGCGATCCGCCGCATGGATTTGCAGCGATGAATTCAGCGTTCGTAGCAGATGGCGCGGTTGTGGAGATAGAGGCGCATCAACATCTCGAGCGACCGATTGAACTTCTGTTCGTGTCCGGATGTGGTGACGAGGGACTCGTCAGTATGCCTCGCACTCTTGTGTTGATGGGTGAGGGCAGCCAAGCAACGATTATCGAACGCCATTGCTCGCTCAAAGAAGTTCGCAGTCTCAATAATTCATTGGTCGAGATTGATCTCGGGAAAGGCGCTGTCCTTGATTATTGTTCGCTGCAATCTCAAAGTGATCGCAGCTTTCATGTGGGTGGTCTTTTCGCGGGTCTTGCAGAATCTGCAACCCTGCGCGCGACGACTGTTTCAACCAGTGGTGCGCTAGTCAGAAATGATGCCCGAATTAATCTAAATGGCGAAAATAGCACGGTTCATCTGGATGGTTGTTATCTAGTGTTCGGCCGTAGTCATGTTGATAACCACACGCATATCTCGCACAACCGCGCCGATTGCGTCAGCCGTGAAACCTACAAGGGCGTGTTGGGTGACAGAGGCCGCGCGGTATTTCATGGTCGTATCGTCGTGAAGCAAGACGCCCAGAAAACAGATTCTGAGCAAAGCAATCAAAATCTACTGCTCTCTGAAGAAGCAGAAATTGATACGAAGCCCCAGCTTGAAATTTATGCGGATGATGTGAAATGTGCGCATGGCGCGACGGTCGGTCAACTCGATGACTTGGCGCTTTTTTATCTCGTTTCGCGAGGCGTAAAGCGGGAGACTGCACGTAGAATGCTGACACAAGCTTTTGCTGCCGACGTTCTGGATCGCGTAGAGTCGGTCCCCCTTCGACAATATCTTCAGTCCCTGGCTTTTGATCGACTGTCGAACGCATGAAGCGCGAGTGGCGCGTCTTAACCCATTTAACTTTTTACATTTCAATGATTAGGCACCGATGAACAGCGATCGAGACCCCAAAGACGAGTTTCTGGCAGCGAACGAAGCGCAGGACGCAGTAGCGCCAGGAGGAGACCCCTCTGCTCCGCCAAATGTCAGCTTGCTGTCAGCAGCAGCTGACGACACACTTCTTGATCGTGTTGTGGGAGGCGTCAGAGAGGTTTTCGATCCTGAAATTCCGCTGAATATTTACGATCTGGGCCTGATCTACAAAATTGATATCAACGATCAAAATCAAGTGGCGATCGACATGACACTTACTTCTCCGATGTGCCCTGTTGCGGGTTCGTTGCCGGGAGAGGTTGAAATGGCAGCGCGTGGCGTTGACGGTGTGGCCGATGTTGTCGTCGAATTAGTTTGGGAGCCCACGTGGGGCCCTGAAGTGATGAGTGAAGCGGCACGCCTGGAGTTGGGTATTTTTTGATGTCTGACTGGATCAGTGTGAGTCGTCTCGACGCCCTTGCAAAAGACTCACCTTTAGCGGTTGAGCTCGGCGATGAGCATATTATGGTTGCTCGAATCAGCGATGATGACGTTGTGGCGCTTGAGGATCTTTGCACTCATGACGGCGGTGAAATCTCGAGCGGCTGTATTGTCGATGGCGCAATTGAGTGCCCACGGCACGGTGCCAAGTTTTGTTTAAAGACGGGTGACGTGCTTGCACCGCCAGCTTATGAGGGCCTGCACCGTTTTCCCGTCAAGCTCGAAGATGGCGTGGTTTGGGTACGCGACGATCGTTGGGATTGACCGGTTGGCGTTATCTATACTTTTCGCTGTCGTACGCGATGAGATATCCATAAAATAGGGCCAAGCACAAGAATTTCTATCGCAATTGCCCACAAATTGTGGATCGAAAAAACATCCCCCAAAAAATGATCGAATCCTCCGCCTGCGCCGCCATGAATGAAATTACGGAATACCGGTATCGGTGATATCAGGTAGTCCGGGCTGAACGGCCAGAATAATGGAACCCCGTAAGGTGCGCCGGAATCAGCGCTGAGACCGTCCGCAACCACATGTGTCACATACACCAAAAAAATCAAAAAGGCGGCTCTCAGATTCAGCGGTTTAATCATGAAGTAAATGAAACCCGTAAAAAGGACACCCGCCAGGATGGAATGAGTCGGACCGTGATGAAAGCGGTTGGGATCACCGATCAAAATGCCGGGTAAAAAATCGAAATCGGGTGCCACACCCGCAATCAAAATAAGCAGATACCATCCGGTCATTGATAGAGACGTTTTGTTTTGGAAGCCGGTGACCGAAAACGCGAGAAGAGTATGACCGATTGGGCTAGGCATCAGATGGAGAGTAACCTTTGGCGGATTTAAGATGTTTGACTCGTGAACAATACGCCGTTCTCGTGCGTATTATGACGCGCTGGAACGACTATGACATGCTAGGACATGTTAATAACGTTGAGTATTACCGCTATTACGAGACCGCTATCTTAACGCTACTTCAAGAAACCGGGCTCGATTGGCTTCATGATCCGGTTTTCCCGCTAGCGGCGGAGAACGGCTGTCGATTCTTGCGCCCGGTCCCGGCCGGCGGATCCATTGAGGTGGGCATTCGTATCGCGCACCTGGGAAACAGCAGCGTTAAGTATGAGGTCGCTGTTTTTGTACCCGATGAGCCGGCGTCATTTGCGACCGGATTTTTTGTTCATGTTTTTATTGAGCGAAAAACAGGTCGCCCAACTTCGATTCCCGAATTTGTCCGGGCGCATTTTGAGGCGCACCGAGCCGACGATCAAAACGAGAACCCTCGCTGGGTTGCGGACGCAAGACTTTTACCGGCCTGAGGAAAATGCTTAATTTGCGTTTAATATTCAGCAATATGAGATATTTAATCCCGATGTTGAATTCGGATCCATCATGACTAAAAAGCTATTTATTAAAACCTATGGTTGCCAGATGAACGATTATGACTCGAGTCGAATCGCGGACCTGATGGCGGCCTCGCATGGCATGGTGTTGACCGAAGAACCGGATCAGGCCGATATGCTGCTTCTGAATACCTGCTCGGTGCGTGAGAAGGCGCAAGAAAAAGTATTCTCCCAGCTCGGGCGTTGGCGGGAGTGGAAAAAATCCCGACCGGATCTGGTGATTGGTGTTGGCGGATGTGTTGCCAGTCAGGAAGGTGAGCTCATCCTTCGCCGCGCTCCTTATGTGGATCTTGTGTTTGGACCTCAAACCTACCATCGACTTCCGGTAATGCTTGATTCGCTGAAAAGTGAGCGGCGCCCTAAAGTCGATATCAGTTTTCCCGAGATTGAGAAATTCGATGAGCTGGTGCCGCCTCGCAGTGAGGGACCACGGGCGTACGTGTCGGTGATGGAAGGATGTAGCAAGTATTGCTCTTTCTGTGTGGTGCCGTACACGCGCGGCGAAGAGTTCAGTCGACCTTTTGATGAAGTGATCACTGAGATTTATGAACTCGCGGAGCAAGGGGTTCGGGAAGTGACGCTCCTGGGACAAAACGTTAATGCGTATCAGGGCGCCCATCATTCGGGCGGCACTATCGATTTTGCAGAATTGCTTGCGTATGCGGCCGAGATTGATGGCATCGACCGACTCCGGTACACCACGTCACATCCTATTGATTTTAGCGATCGACTCATCGACGCTTATCGGCACATTCCGGAGCTCGTGAGTCATCTGCATCTGCCGGTGCAAAGCGGTTCCGACCGCGTTCTCGTCAATATGAAACGTCGCTATAAGATTGAAGCATACGAAAAAATTATTGAAGGCCTTTATTGGGCAAGACCTGATCTCAGCCTATCTTCAGATTTTATTGTTGGGTTTCCGGGGGAGAGTGAGAACGACTTTAAGCAAACGCTCGAATTAATTGAGCGAGTTGGCTTTGATCATTCTTTTAGCTTTATCTACAGCGCCCGACCGGGCACGCCTGCCGCAACGTTGCCGGACGATGTCACCCTCGACGAAAAGCGGGACCGTCTGGCACGATTACAGGCGTTGGTTAATCGCCAGGCAGCCGAAATTAGTACGCGGATGGTGGGGACACGCCAGCGCGTACTGATTGACAGTATCTCGCGAAAAAACGCGAGTCAGTTGAGTGGGCGAACGGAGAATAATCGGGTGGTTAATTTCACCGACAACCAAGGTCAAATTGGAGAATTCATTGATCTTAGAATTACAGAGGCCCTGCCTAATTCGCTGAGAGGCGAGTCGATTGCGGAAAATCCGTTAAGTTCTGTTATGATCAACACAGCTTCACCTGGAGCACTATCACCGGATTGAACGCACCCACCCACCCTGTCACTTTTCTTCTCGATCCTGAGGACAATCAGCGCCTGGCCGACTTGTGTGGCGAGCATAATGCTCACCTCAAGCAAGTGGAGGAAGGTTTTGGCGTCCGCATCTCTCATCGTGGGCATTTGTTCTGCGTGGATGGGGGCAGTAAGGGCGTACAAAATGCTCGGGACGTCCTGACGGCGCTTTACGAAGACACGGGGAAAGAGGTCACTCTCGGCCCTGATCAGGTTTATATGGCAATCAGTCAGATTCCCCATGACACGGCGAAAGGCAGAGTGTCATCAGAAGATGTGGTTATTCGCGCCAGAAAGTCTTTGATTCGGGGCAAGGGCGAGAATCAGAAGCTTTATCTTCGAAATATTCTTGATAACGATATCAATTTCGGTGTTGGTCCGGCAGGAACGGGCAAGACCTATCTCGCAGTCGCATGTGCGGTGCAAGCACTAGCCGAAGAAAGGATTGAACGGATCATCCTGGTTCGACCTGCTGTCGAAGCTGGCGAGCGACTGGGATTTTTGCCGGGAGATATTGGTCAAAAAGTCGATCCCTATCTTCGCCCTTTATACGATGCGCTCTACGAGATGTTGGGTGCAGAGCGTGTCGGTCGACTGATTGAGCGGCGCGTTATTGAATTAGCGCCGCTCGCCTATATGCGTGGGCGGACTTTGGCTAATGCTTTCGTCATTCTTGATGAAGCCCAGAATACAACCGAAGCTCAGATGAAGATGTTTTTAACGCGTATTGGTTTCGGCTCATGCGCGGTGATTACGGGTGATCCCTCACAGGTGGATCTCCCCGGAGGCACCAAATCCGGACTTGTCCACGCCGTCTCTTTATTAAATTCAATTGATGGCATTAGCCTGACGCGGTTTAGCGCCCAAGATGTCGTTCGGCATCCGCTGGTTCAACGGGTCATTGCTGCCTATGAAGGCGAAGGCCGGTAACTGACATGGTGTCGACCGATGTACAACGAGCAGTGGATCGAGAACAGACACCCTCTGATGAGCAGATTGAGTGCTGGATTGATGCGGCGCTTGCGTCTGCCCAGACCGATCGTGCTGCGCTCACCATTCGATTTGTCGGCGAATCCGAGATGTCGTCTTTAAATCAGCAATTTAGGGGTCGATCGGGCCCGACTAACGTCCTGTCGTTTCCTTTTGAGGCGCCCGACGGCGTGCCCGAGGTTGAGCATGAAATGGGCGATATTGTGGTGTGCGCACCACTGGTGGCGAGCGAGGCGAACGATCAAGGAAAAACCGAAGCGGCGCATTGCGCCCATCTTATTGTCCATGGTGTTTTGCACTTGCAGGGTTATGACCACACCGACGAGCGTGCGGCACAAGAAATGGAGTCGCTGGAGATAAAAATCCTGGCCGGCCTTGGCATCACGAATCCCTATCTTCTGGAAACAGCCTAGCTACTTATGGAAAAAGCGCCATCATCGTCTGCCGGATTGACCTGGAGTCAGAAGCTCGCGTACCTGATTACCCGTCTGCCCAAAACCCGTGATCAATTGTTTGGCTTAATGCGCGAGGCGAGAGCTGCCGAATTAGTGGATGACGATACGCTACAAATGATGGAGCGTGTGGTGGAAGTGTCAGACCTGCAGGTCGAGCAAGTGATGGTGTCGAGAGGCCAGATGATCACGGTTGATGTCAATCAGAATTTATCGGAACTGCTGCCGGTTATCACTGAATCTGCCCATTCCAGATTTCCAGTGACCGATGGCGATAAAGACGCCGTGGTGGGCATTTTGCTCGCCAAAGATTTGCTTCGTCAGCCCGAGTCTGACAATAACGACACGCGTCCCTGGGCAACGCTCTTGCGGCCCGCGGTTTTTATTCCAGAGAGCAAACGGCTCAATGTGTTGCTGCAGGAATTCAGGGATAGCCGCAACCATATGGCGATCGTGGTGAACGAATACGGCAGCGTGGTTGGCTTGATCACGATTGAGGATGTGCTCGAGCAAATCGTGGGCAATATCGAGGATGAGCATGATATCGATGGGGCGGCCGGAATGGTATTGCGCCATGGATCCGATTTTTGTGTTGTGAAAGCGATGCTTCCGGTCGAGAGTTTCAATCAACTCTTTGATGTTGATCTTGATCCCCTTGAATTCGACACGATGGGGGGCTTGGTCACTTCAGCGTTTGGTCATGTGCCAAGACGAGGCGAAACAATAGAGTTCGGTGAGTTTGTAGCTGAAGTGCTGCGAGCTGACAGTCGCAGACCTCGGCTTTTGCGCATCACCCGGCAAACCCCAAGCGAATAACTGCCGGGCGTTTCGTATGCGTGCCATCAGCGCCAGACTGAAGATCACCGGCGCCGCGCTCGCTGGCTTGATCTACCCGTTGGCGTTCTCGCCATTTGATTTATTCGGCGTCGCTCCGGTTGCCCTTGGCATTCTTTTCTTTATCTGGCGAAGCTCAAACCCAACACAGGCCGCTTGGTGCGGTTTCGCCTTTGGAATGGCGAGTTTTGCAGTAGGTGTTTCGTGGATTTATGTCAGTCTCAATACGTTTGGCAACATGCCACCGGTATTGGCCGGTATTTCAGTGGCTATGTTTGGGGCCATCATGGCGCTTTATCCCGCGTTGGTGGGTTGGGCGCAGGCAAAACTTTCAGGATCGATCACCACATGGCGCTGGGTATTCTTTATGCCGCCGTTATGGATATTGGGGGAATGGCTGAGAGGCATCTTGCTTAGCGGATTTCCATGGCTGTATCTGGGTTACAGCCAGGTCGATACCCCGCTTGCTCTTTTACTGCCGTTGACGGGCACACTGGGTGTCGGTTTGTGGGTAACGCTGGCGACCGGCCTGGCGCTTGCCTTGTTTTTTTCTCGCAGCATACCGCGCGTGTTTTCAGCGATTGCGTTGTTAGTGCTTTTTGGGCTGATCTTAATTGCGAAGATGCCACGCGACGTCATGCCTGACGGGAATCCTGTCCAGGTCGCTGTGATTCAGAACAATATCTCCCTTAAAGACAAGTGGAATCCAGAGCAGTCATCTATGATTGCGAATCGTTTTCTGCAACAGAGTCTCGCGCTGAACGAGGTCGATCTTATTGTCTGGCCCGAAGCGGCACTTCCTTTTTATCGGGATGAAATTGACCCGGTGTTTTCCAATCAACTCAAGCAGCATGATGCGGATTACCTGATTGGCTTGCTGGAACGTGAGCGTGTCGAGAGGGGTTCACCCTATTACAACGTCGCATTAGGCGTTGGCACTGAAAATGCGGTTTACCGAAAACATCAGCTGGTCCCGTTTGGCGAGTATTTACCCTTCGCATCTTTACTGTCCTGGCTGTTGGAATATCTCCAAATCCCCATGTCGGATTTTTCTTCGGGACCGTTAAATCAGGAGCCAATGGATCTTGCAGGGACTCAGATTGGGGTCAGCATCTGCTATGAAGACGCCTTTACGACGGTGATCAACGCGTCCGCGTTGCATTCAAGGGTGTTGGTCAACTTAAGTGAGGACGCTTGGTTTGGTGATTCACTCGCACCGCATCAACGACTGCAGATGGCCCGCGCGAGAGCGTTGGAGACCGGCCGCCCGATGATTCGCGCGAGTAACAGTGGTTTGTCGGCCATTATTTCGCATGACGGCAGTGTCGATAAGGTCGCCCCGCAGTTCAGGGCTGTGATTCTTCGCGGCCGGGTACAACCCATGACCGGGACGACCCCATTTGTGGCGCTCGGCAATTATCCGGTGATCCTCATCTGTCTGTTTTTGCTGGCGATCGGGATCCTGCGGCATCACTTATGGGGGCAAGCAAAGCCTGAGTGCTAGACTTTCGGTATGGCCGCCAATTTGCACACCCCGTTAATCGTTGCTATTTCCTCACGAGCGCTTTTTGATCTCGAGTCGGGACATGACGTCTATGTGAATGAGGGTGTGGATGCTTATTGCGCCTACCAGATTGAACGCGAAGATGAGCGACTTGAACCGGGAGTTGCTTTTCCGCTGGTTAAAAAACTGCTCTCCCTTAATGACTCGGACAGCGACCGGCGCCGTGTGGAGGTCGTGTTGATCTCCAGAAACACGGCTGACTCGGGTCTTCGGATTTTTAATTCGATCGCGCACTATGATCTGGATATTACCCGTGCCGCGTTTTCAGGGGGCGAAAGCCCTTTTCGTTATGTGACCCCGTTTAGCGCCGATCTTTATTTGTCGGCGGATCCTGCAAACGTACGTCAGGCGCTTCAGTCCAAGGTGGCTGCGGCGACGATCCTGCCCTCTCGCAAGCATATGCAGCGCGAGGGACAACTTCGAATCGCCTTTGATGGCGATGCGGTGATCTTCGCGGATGATTCAGAGCGGGTCTATCAAACCGAAGGCCTTGCCGCTTTTGCAGCGGCTGAAAAAAAGATGGCGACAACGCCAATGACCGATGGCCCCTTTCGCAAGCTCTTGCAGTCATTGCACGAACTTCAGGTGGGTTGGCCAAGAGACGAGGCGCCCATTCGCACGGCGTTGTTTACCGCCCGGAGTGCGCCTGCCCATGAGCGGGTGATAAGGACCCTGCGAGCCTGGAATATTCGCATCGATGAAGCCGTGTTTTTAGGGGGTCTCGATAAAGGCGAATTTTTGGAAACGTTTGGCGCCGATATTTTCTTCGACGATCAGACCGGGCATTGCGAATCGGCGAGCCGGTATGTCACAACAGGGCATGTCCCCCACGGCGTGACTAACGACGCGTCTTGAGGCGTTCATCACCTGCGTTGATATAATTGGGATATGTCCCAAGTCAGATTTAAACCGAGCCAGCAGGCTCTTAATTGGCGTCAAATGAATCATCAAACAGAAAAACAAAAGAGCATGAGTAGCGGTTTATTTTCACCACGACGGAGCATGACGGTCGGGTTGTTTTGCCTCATCGTGATGGCCGTTTCGAGCGCTCGCGCGACGCTGCCGTTGGCAGTCGATGACGCCCCGTTACCCAGTCTTGCGCCGATGCTCGAGCGGGTTTTGCCAGCGGTCGTCAATATCAATACTCAAAGCCGGGTCACACAGCGACAGAGTCCTTTCCCGGCCGATCCTTTTTTTGAAAAATTCTTCGGCGGGCCACAAGGCCAGCCTCGCGAGCGAAGCGTGAGCAGCCTGGGCTCGGGCGTCATCATTGATGCTGACAATGGCTATGTGATAACCAACAGCCATGTGATCGCGGGCGCTGATCAAATCAGTGTACGCCTTAACGACGGCCGTATCCTGGAAGCAACTTTAGTCGGGAAGGATGAAGACGCCGATATCGCGGTTATCAGTGTGCCCTCGGAGGATCTTCAGCACATCGAGCTGGGAGACTCTGATGCGCTTCGGGTCGGTGATTTTGTAGTCGCCATCGGTAATCCGTTTGGTCTCGGCCAGACAGCGACTTCGGGAATCATTAGTGCACTGGGTCGATCAGGACTCAACATCGAAGATTATGAAGACTTTATCCAGACGGATGCTTCAATCAACCAAGGGAACTCCGGCGGCGCGTTGGTTAATTTGCGCGGTGAGCTGGTGGGCATCAACACCGCTATTCTGGCGCCAGGGGGCGGCAATATTGGGATTGGATTTGCCATCCCGATCAATATGGCAAAGGTACTCACGCGCCAGATCATAGAGTATGGAGAGGTTCGTCGGGGCCGTCTTGGGGTGATTGCGCAAAATCTGAACCCTGAACTCTCGGAAGCGCTTGGTATCGAGACTACCGAAGGGGCGGTCATTGCCCAGGTGATGCCGGATTCCGCGGCGCTTGCAGCAGGGCTCAAAGAAGGAGATGTTGTGATTGCGGTCGATGATCGTGCGATCGTTGATGCGAGTGGTCTTCGCAATATGATCGGTTTGTATCGCGCGGACGACGAGGTCACCGTGAAATTTATCCGGGACGCCGAAGAGCTGAGCTTAAAGATTCGCCTGAAGCCCATTGATCCGCCGAAAGGTCAGGGCGCAACGTTAAGCAAGCGTCTTGAGGGCGCTCGCCTCGAAGATATTGACGATCAGGACGGACCGGCCGGTGAGCGCGGTGTGCGTGTGGTCGAGATTGCCCAGAACAGCCAGGCGTTTGCCGCTGGCTTGCGTGAGGGCGATCTGATTATTTCAGTCAATAAGCAGCCCGTTTATGGCCTCAAAGATGTTGAGAATGCAGTGGGCGAAGGTGATACGATGATGCTCTTGAATGTGATTCGGGGCAATTCCGGTTTATTTATTGTGATCCGCTAACGAGCAAACAACTCACTATGCAGACTAATTTCATTGCCCCTTCGATTCTTGCGGCGGATTTCGCCCGGCTGGGCGAGGAAGTTGACCATGCGTTGGCGGCCGGTGCCGATATGGTTCATTTTGATGTCATGGATAACCACTACGTGCCGAATCTGACGATCGGGCCCTTAGTGTGTGACGCGTTGCGCAAGCATGGGGTCACGGCGCCGATCGATGTCCATCTCATGATTGAGCCGGTGGACCGGATTATTCCGGATTTTGTAGCCGCTGGCGCCAGCTATATCACGTTCCATCCGGAAGCAAGCCAGCATATCGATCGGACCTTGCAGTTGATTCGTAGCGAAGGCTGCAAGGCGGGACTGGTGTTAAATCCTGCCACACCGCTCGGTTACCTTGAGCACGTGATGGATAAGCTCGACATGATACTGTTGATGTCGGTTAACCCCGGCTTTGGAGGACAAAGTTTTATCCCCTCAACGCTCAGCAAGCTGCGCGCCGCCCGCCAGTTAATTGATGCATCGGGCCTCGATATTCGCCTTGAAGTCGATGGTGGCGTAAATGTTGACAACATCAGCGAGATTCACTCAGCAGGCGCCGATACGTTTGTTGCAGGGTCTGCGATTTTTGGCGCAGCGGAACCCGATGACCCTCATCATTACGATACCGTGATTGGCAAGATGCGAGCCGCGCTCGCGACCGAGTCCGGCGACTGACCCTCGTTGTGTTTGACCCTCGCTCTTTCAAGGGCATTATTTTTGATCTCGATGGCACGCTGGTCGATTCCGCGCCCGACCTTGTCGGCGCTTGTAACCGTGTGCTTAAGGTGTTGGACCGCCCGCCAATCACACTCCAGAACGGTCGCCGCTGGATTGGTCATGGCGCGCGTCAATTGTTGGAGCGGGCATTAACCGGCAAAGTAGACGGTAAAGCGCCGGCCGAATTGCTGGATGAAGCCTACCAACATTTTTTGCAGTTTTATGGCGAGGCGATTTGTCTGGAAAGCAAGCTCTATCCAGCCATCATACAAACGCTTTCTTCACTGCAAGAAAACGGCCATCGGCTGGCGTGCGTCACCAACAAGCCCGCCGCGTTTACCCGCCCGCTGCTGGACGCGTTTGATCTTAGCGGGTATTTTGACCCGATCGTCTCGGGAGATGATCTGGCGAGAAAAAAACCGGACCCGCTCCCGCTTCAGTATGTCTTGGACCAATGGCATTTAAGTGCGAATGATTGCCTGATGGTCGGTGATTCCGAGAGCGACTGCTTGGCTGCGTTAGCCTGCGGGATGCCCGTGGTGCTGGTGAGCTATGGCTACAGCCAGGGCCGGAATCTCGCAGCACTCGGCCCCGACGCGGTAATCGACTCGATCGGTGAGATTTTGACAATGTCTGGCTAACGACGGGCTTGATTTCGAAGCCGGCCACGTGCAAACGACCGGTTTTTACCGGCTGGGTTGATGAGCCCCCCACAGCGGGCACTAAAACTTTAAACTCCCGCTTATGATTTCGCGCGCTGAATATAACCGCCTCGCCAACGACGGATACAACCGGATCCCCCTGCATGCCGAGGTGCTTGCGGATCTCGATACACCGGTCAGCGCCTACCTCAAGATTGCACAGGGACCGTATAGCTATCTCTTCGAGTCCGTGCAGGGTGGCGAAAAGTGGGGTCGATATTCAATCATTGGCCTGCCGTGTGCAACCGTGGTGCGGGTGACGGGTGATGTGTTATTGATCGAGCAAGAAGGCGAAGAGATTCACCGTCAGCATACCGATGATCCGTTGGCCGCGATTCAGGGCATTCATCGCCAGTTTAATGTGCCCGAGATTGAGAGCCTGCCCCGATTTGATGGGGGTTTGGTCGGCTACTTCAGCTATGACACAGTGCGATTCATCGAACCCCAATTAGGGGATACCGATCTGCCCGATCCGATTGGTGCATCCGATATCGTGCTGATGGTCTCCGATGAGATTTTGGTTTTTGATAACCTGAGCGGGCGTTTGCATATCATCGTGCATACCGATCCTGAGTCGGATGACGCCTATCAATCAGGATGCGAGCGACTGGATCAACTCAAGGAACAGATTGCCGGCCTTTCGGTTAATCATGCCATTCCGATCGGTCGCGAGGTGGGAGAAGATGATTTTCGGTCGTCGTTCAGTCGCGACGACTTTGAAGCCGCGGTTGAGCGCTGTAAAGACTACATCGAGAGCGGCGATATTTTTCAGGTGGTGCTTTCGCAGCGGCTGTCGATCCCCTTTGATGCGGAACCCATGACGCTGTATCGGGCCTTACGCACCGTTAATCCGTCACCGTACATGTACTTTCTGGATTTGGATGATTTGCAGATTGTGGGCTCGTCACCCGAGATTCTGGTTCGTCTCGAAGATGACGAAGTCACCGTGCGCCCGATTGCGGGCACCCGCCGTCGCGGGCAAAACGAAGAAGACGACCGGCGACTGGAGCAAGAGCTGATCTCGGATCCCAAAGAACTGGCTGAACACCTGATGCTGGTAGATCTGGGTCGTAATGACGTGGGCCGGATTGCCGAAACCGGCTCGGTAAAGCTCACCTCAAAGATGCAGGTTGAGCGCTACTCGCACGTGATGCATATCGTCTCGAATGTGACCGGCGAATTGCGAGAGGACCTCGACGCGATTGATGCGCTGCGGGCGACCTTCCCGGCCGGTACCGTTTCCGGTGCACCAAAGGTTCGGGCGATGGAGATTATCAACGAGCTTGAGCCGGTAAAGCGCGGCATCTATGCAGGGGCCGTCGGTTATATCGGCTGGAACGGCAATATGGACACGGCGATTGCGATCCGCACCGCCGTGATCGCAGACGGTGAGCTGCATATTCAAGCGGGTGCGGGCATCGTTGCTGATTCGATTCCGGCCAACGAATGGCAGGAGACCTTGAACAAGGGCAGAGCGATTTTTCGGGCCGTGTCGATGGCCATGTCGGGACTTGATCCGGCCTCGTTAGAAGATTAACCAGAGCATCGCGCGGATGAGCAATCGGCCCAACGTGCTGTTGCTGTTTAGTGACGAGCACCGTCATGACGCCATGGGCTGCGCGGGTCATGAGCGGGTCAAGACGCCACACCTCGATGCACTGGCCGAAAACGGCACGCGATTCACGCAGGCCTTTACGCCTTCACCGATTTGCGTGCCGGCAAGGGCCGCGCTGGCAACCGGCCAGTATGTTCATCAGAATCGCTGCTGGTCTAACGCCGAGGCCTACTCGGGCGACCCCGTCAGCTGGGGCCATCATTTGATTGAGCAGGGCCATCGCGTCGATTCAATCGGCAAGCTTCACTACCGCGGCGGTGAGACGCATAACGGCTTTGAAGAAGAGATTCTGCCGCTTTATATCCGCAACGGCGTGGGTTGGATCAAAGGCTTGCTTCGAGATCACGAGGCGTTTTTTGATGTTTCTTCCTATGTACGCGAGATCGGCCCCGGCAGCGACCGCTACACGGACTATGATTTGGGGGTGACCCGGGCCGCTCGCCAATGGCTCAGCGATGCCGGACAAGCCGCGTCTGAAAAGCCCTGGGTTCTTTTTGTCTCGTGGCTGCGTCCGCACTATCCGTTGACCTGCCCACCGGAATACTACGATCTCTACCCGCTCGACAAAATGGATAGCGCACGGTTTGTCTCAGACGCCGAGCTGCCCTCGCATCCGGTGACCCGTACGATTCGTCGAAACTTTAATTATGATGATGCTTTTGATGAGGCGGGTCGTCAGATGGCCCGTGCGTCCTACTACGGGCTTTGTAGTTTCCTGGATGCCCAAATCGGTGCTGTCCTCGATACGCTAGATCAATCGGGTCAGGCGGATAACACGCTGGTGATTTATACCAGCGACCATGGAGACCACAACGGCGACCGGCGAATGTGGACCAAGATGTCGCTTTATGATGAATCCGCGCGAATCCCGATGATGATGCGCGGGCCTGACGTGCCCAAAGACCATTCGACCGACCGCCTTGCATCCTTGGTGGATATCTATCCCACGATCATGCAGACCGTTGGCGCTGTGGATGACGGCCTTCCTCGCCCGGGAATCAACCTGAATGACCTGTCGCGGGCCGGTTCCGACGACCGCGCCATATTGTCGGAATATCACGACGGCGGCTCTCCCGTCGGGATGTTTATGCTTCGACAAAAGCGCTGGAAGTACAACTATTATCCCGGCTATGCGCCGGAGCTTTTTGATATGCATGCCGACCCAAACGAGCTTCAGGATCTCGCATCAGACCCCGCTTTTGCAGCGGATCGGGACGAATGCCATCGCGCGCTTTCCCGGATTGTGGATCCTGATGAAGCAAACAAGCGTGCTTTCGCCGATCAGGCCAAACGCATCGAGGCCCTGGGCGGCATCGACAAGATCCTTGCGTCAGAAGAGTTTGACCATACCCCTGTTCCCGGCGCGCCCTGAGCTTCAGTTAAAAAATTAAGTGGGGGTGGATCAGTATCTGAATTGGCGGAAGGCGCGCGGAGACTGATCAGCAAAGCAAACGATAAAAAGCGCCCCGCGGGGCGCTTTTTTTTGGCTTGATTTTTTAGATGATATGAAGCGTTGGCGGGATAAAAAACCGCTTATTTGTTAGAGTAAGGACGCTTTTAGCCGCCGGGTGTTCTCATGCTGTTAATGATCGATAACTACGACTCGTTTACCTATAACCTCGTTCAGTACTTCGGGGAACTGGGGGAGCGCGTGACGGTTTATCGAAACGACCAACTCACCCTTAATGACGTTGACGCGTTAGCACCGTCGCATGTGGTGATCTCTCCCGGGCCCTGTACGCCGAATGAGGCCGGAATCTCGGTGGATCTGGTGCGCGAATATGGCGCGCGTATTCCGATCCTGGGCGTGTGTTTGGGTCATCAGAGTATTGCCCAAGCCTACGGCGGCAATATCGTGCGTGCGCCCACGCTTATGCACGGCAAGACGTCAATGATTTCGCATGAGGGGGAGAGCCTCTTCGGCGAGATTCCAACGCCCTTTCAGGCGACGCGCTATCACTCGCTGGTGGTCGAGGAGTCCTCCCTGCCCGATTGTTTCGAGATCACCGCGCGCGCCGATGATGGTGAGATCATGGGGATCGCTCACCGCGCCCATCCGGTGGTGGGCGTGCAGTTTCATCCGGAGTCGATCCTGACGCAGTATGGTCACAAGATGCTGCATAATTTCCTGCAGTCCGAATCAGCAGGCTCAATCTGAATTGTTAGCTTGAGCGATTCAGTTTGTTACGAGTGAGACCCTATTGAACGAAAAAGCCGATATTCTGGAGCGCATCCTTGCTCGAAAACGAGAGGAAGTCAGCGCCCGAAAAAAAGATTATTCGCTGAATGATCTCTATGCGCGAGCGGCCGATCAAAGCGCGCCGCGCGGATTTGTGGATGCGCTTAAAAAGACCATTTCATTTGGCCGTGCGGGGGTGATTGCAGAGGTTAAAAAAGCCTCTCCCAGCAAGGGTTTGATTCGTGAGGATTTTGACCCTGCAGCAATTGCAAAAAGCTATGAGGCCGGTGGGGCGTCGTGTCTTTCGGTGCTGACCGATCGGGATTTTTTTCAGGGCACAGAGGAAGATCTAAAGGCCGCCCGCAACGCGTGCGCGCTGCCGGCGCTGCGCAAGGATTTTATGATTGATCCCTGGCAGATTGCCGAATCGCGCTCGATTGGCGCGGATTGTGTTTTGCTGATTGTGGCCGCGCTTGAGCCCGCTCAAATGGCCGAGCTCGCATCCGCAGCAGCCGATTTGGCGATGGATGTGCTGGTGGAAGTGCACGATCGAGACGAGCTGGATCAGGCGCTGGCGCTCGCGCCTTCGATGATTGGGATCAATAACCGAAATCTTCGCACGTTTGAAACCTCGCTGGAAACCACCCTCACGCTCGCCACGGCCGTGCCGCGGGGAACGCTTCTGGTCACAGAGAGCGGCATTCATTCGACCGTGGACGTCGCGCGGATGCGCGAGGCTGATATCCATGCGTTTTTGGTGGGCGAGGCCTTTATGCGCGAGCAGAACCCGGGTGGCCATCTCGCAAAATTGTTTGCCTGAGACAGTGTTCAAAATAGAGAAAGCCCATGCAAGCCAGTATCCGACTAAAAGACGATGATTCGATAGAGGGGGTTACGCAAAGCGGCCATCAGGTTTTAATGGATCGCTCGCCGGAGGTGGGCGGCCAAAATCTCGGCGCCCGGCCGATGGAGATGCTGCTGCTGAGCCTCGGGGGCTGCACGATCATTGATGTGGTTTTGATTTTGCGAAAATCGCGTCAGGTGTTTTCGGATATCCAGATTGATATCGACGCCAAACGCAGCGATGAGATTCCGAAGATATTTACCCATATTCATCTGCATTTTGTGGTCACGGCCAGCGATATCGATGAGAAACGAGTGGCTAGAGCGATTAGTCTTTCTGCCGAAAAATACTGCTCGGCCTCAAAAATGCTGGATGCAGTGGCAGAAATTACCCACGATTTTGAGATTGTATCGGGTTAGACTGACCCCTTTAGTGGCAAACCCAAGGTCGAATGACAGGGTCAAATTCGGTTCATGAGCACGATTACTAACTGGTTCAAGACACAGCTTAACAACCCGCAGGTTGTTTTTTTGACGCTTTTTTTATTAGCGTTTTTTGCCGTGCTTGTCTTTATGGGCCAAATGCTGGCGCCGTTGTTGGCAGCCATTGTGATTGCCTATCTGCTTGAGGGTCTGGTCAAGATCCTTCAGCGTCTGGGGGTCAGTCGACTCCTTGCGGTGGTCGTTGTCTATTTGGCATTTCTGCTGTTTGTGACCTTGATCGTGTTCGGGTTAATGCCGCTGCTCTCCCAGCAAACGACCCAGTTTGTGCAGCAGATTCCCTCGATGTTGGGCGCGGGACAAACGGCGCTTTTAAAACTACCTGAGAGTTATCCAGAGATCGTATCAACCGAACAGATCAGCGAGATCATGAAGTTGATACAAACTGAGGTGACGGCGTTGGGTCAGCAGTTATTGTCGCTCTCGGTCGCGTCTGTGCTGGGGCTTATTGCCGTTTTGATTTATCTTATTTTGATGCCTATTTTGATTTTCTTTTTGATGAAAGACAAACAGCGTCTGGTCGATTGGATTGGCGGCTTTGCACCGCGTGATCATCAACTGGTGACCCAGGTTTGGTCTGAGGTTGATCGACAGATCGGAAATTATGTGCGCGGTAAATTCTGGGAAATTGTGATTGTCTGGTTCGCGTGCCTGGTTGCGTTTTCGTTACTGGGTCTTCAATACAGCATGCTGTTGGCCGTACTGGTTGGCGTCTCCGTGCTGATCCCTTACGTGGGCGCTGCGGTGGTGACCATTCCGGTCGTGCTGGTGGCATGGTTTCAGTGGGGATTTTCCGGGGAGTTTTTTGTGCTGTTATCGGTCTATCTGATCATTCAGGCTTTGGATGGCAACGTTGTGGTGCCGCTGCTGTTCTCCGAAGTGAATAATCTGCACCCGGTTGCCATTATTACCGCGGTACTGATATTTGGTGGTGTTTGGGGCGTTTTAGGCGTGTTTTTTGCGATACCGTTGGCGACCCTGGTTCATGCGGTTCTGAGAGCCTGGCCGCGTCAGATACAAGACCCTACTTAAAGTAGGGACAAAGCTGAATTCTTGATTCTTTATGGGCTGTCGGTATTATTCAGTTATTCATAAAATTTGAGTCCAGCGATAGGTTCGACTGGCGTGTAAGTTGATGGCGACTCCTAACCCCGTCTTTGATCAAGAAAAAGCTGACGCCCGAAGTGCGACTAAAGGATTTCAAGGGTCTGATCGTTCGCGCGCTTACGAGAGATACCTGCTAACGCGCGTGATTCACGCGATGGCCCCCCGTCAATATGCGGTTGTGCTGTGGGACGGGTTTCGGATTGAGCCCAGTCACGGCTCTTCTATCGCAACGGTTCATATTCATTCGCGCTTGGCACTCAAGAATCTTTTGCGGCAAGGGGATGTGGGGTTCGGTGATGCCTTTTCGACGGGCGAGATCACGGTTGAAGGCGATTTAATCGGATTTTTGATCGAGGTTTATCAGACGCCAGAGCCCAAGGGCATCTTCAAGGTGGTCAAAAGAGTTCAGCAACGATCGCCGCGTGCCAATACACCGACGGGGTCTCGCGAGAATATTCATCACCACTATGATATCGGCAATGATTTTTACAAGCTGTGGCTGGATCGGGAGATGCAGTACACCTGTGCTTATTTTCCTGAAGACGCAATGGAAATCGAAGCTGCGCAGCAGGCCAAGATGGATCATATCTGTCGAAAATTGCAGTTGCGCCCGGGAGATAGAGTGGCAGAAGCCGGATGTGGATGGGGCGGTCTGGCAAGACATATGGCGCTTCACTACGGTGCGATTGTCTCTTCCTGGAATGTGTCCGCCGAGCAGGTTCGTTATGCAACCGACCGCGCCAAATCCGAGGGTTACGATGATCGAGTGAACTATGTGCTTGATGATTATCGCAACATCAAGGGCGAATATGACGCGTTTGTATCGGTGGGCATGCTTGAGCATGTGGGTTGTGACCACTATCCAGACCTTGGGGATGTTGTGGATCGCTGCCTAACCGCTGAGGGTCGCGGGCTCATACATACCATTGGCCGAAATCGACCCCGGCTCATGAATGCCTGGATCGAGAAACGAATATTTCCAGGCGCCTATCCTCCTACGTTGGGCGAGATGATGGATATTTTTGAGCCCCATCGTTTCTCCATTTTAGATGTCGAAAATCTTCGACTGCATTATGCAAAGACACTAGAGGCTTGGCTGTCGCGTTTTGATGCTTCACAACACCAAGTGACCCAGCAGTTTGATGAAAACTTCACTCGCGCGTGGCGTCTTTATTTGGCGGGCTCTCAAGCGGCCTTTCTTTCTGGCGCGCTTCAGCTCTTTCAGGTTGTATTCACGCGCGAGCGCAATAACACCCTGGCGGCGTCTCGAACACACCTGTATTCGTAATTCGCGGCCTAGCGCGGAATTATCTTGCAGCAGGTTTATACCGCATCCACGCTGAGTGAGGCTCGACTGGTGCAACAGATGCTTGAGGCAGCCGGCATTCATTGCCATACCTTTAATGAGCATGCGTCGGGCGGTCTTGGTGAACTCGCGGCTACCGCAGTTTGGCCCGAAGTCTGGATTGTCTGCGAGCAGCAGTTCTCGCTGGCCCGATCGATTATTGAAGAATACGAGAGCGCATCGGAAAAGAATATCGACTGTGAGCAATGTGGCGAATCCAATCCGGCCACGTTCGAGATTTGTTGGCGCTGCAGTACCCATCTTACTGCCCTTGAAGGGTAATGGATCGTTGCTATCGGACAGGGCTGCGACTAATTAAGGTCTCGCCGGCATTTGGTGTGTCCATTGATGGTGTAAAATCGACTTGCTTCTTAAGCGTCCCTTTTTGAACAGAGAAAGCCAATGAGTGTTGACATGCGAGAGCGAGTGCGTAGCGGATCAGCTTGGATCCGACTTCTTTTTATGCTGCTTTATTTTGTCGTGGTCTTTGAGATTGTGCTGCTGCTGACAGGTTTGAGCGCACTTTTTATATTTGTCGCACGATTGGTGACCGGGGAGAATCCAGATCGGCTTCGGAATTTCTTGGCTGATCTGAATGCCTTCACGTTTTCGGCTCTTCAGTATGTGACGTTCAATTCGGATGAGCGGCCTTTCCCCTTCTCCGACTGGCCGGCCCCCGACAACAAAAAAGAAAACT